>CAXTCH010000020.1:0-17161 GCA_964241945.1 uncultured Mucilaginibacter sp. | reverse complement strand
ACTTTAAACCGCCTGAGCAACCTGAACGAAAAGGCAAAAGCCTTGCTGGGTTATAACCCGAAAAAGGTGCTCAACCAGATTAAAACGCTGGTGGTAAAACAGGAGAAAAAATTTAATAATCTGTATGAAAACATTATTGTCAAGCAGCTGGCCGAGCATAAAATATTTATTCTGAATGAAAAGCAGCTCAACGTAACGCGCGGCGCATTCGTTAAAAATTACTTTCGCGAAAAGCTGCTGGCAACGCTGGTGCCCATTATGCTGGATGATCATATGCCCCTGCCCGAACTGCGCGACCGGGGCGTATACTTTTTTGTAAAATTAAGTAAGGGTAAAAAGCACCGGCTGGCCATTATCGACATCCCGGACACCTTATCGCGATTTGTAACCTTACCTGAAACGAATAATTTAAAATTCATCATACTGCTCGATGATATCATCAGGTATAGTTTGGAAGATATCTTTTTTATTTTCGAATACGATAACATCGAAGCCTATTCCATTCAGCTTACCCGTGATGCAGAACTCGATTTAGATAAAGAAGTAAGCGAAAAATTTATCGATGCATTAGCCAAAAGCTTAACCAAGCGCCGCAAAGGCAAACCCATGCGCTTGTTGTATGACAGCGAAATGCCTGCTGATATGCTGAACTACCTGGTAAGCCGCATGGGGCTGTCAACAGACAGCCTCATCCCCGGCAACCGCTATCAGAATTTCAAAGACTTTATCAAATTTCCCAACGTTGGCGGTCCCGAGTTGGAGTATAACTCTTATCCGCCGTTGCCGGTTCAGGGATTATCGTTCAACAAAAGTTTGATCAGCCAGATTGCCGAACGGGATTATCTGGTGAGCACGCCTTACCAGTCGTTTGATTATGTGATTCACTTTTTACGCGAGGCAGCTATTGATCCTAAGGTTAAGGAAATCAGTATTTCGGTTTATCGCCTGGCCGAGAATTCCAGAGTAATTCATGCCCTGATTAACGCCGCCCGCAACGGCAAAAAAGTAAATTGTTTGGTGGAACTTCGTGCACGTTTTGACGAGCAGAACAACATTTACTGGAGCAGGCGGTTGGAGGAGGAAAGCATTAATGTAATTTACGGGGTGCCCGGTTACAAGGTGCATGCAAAAATATGTCTGGTTACCCGTATGGAAAAAGGCAAGCCAGCCTATTACGCTTGCCTTTCTACCGGGAATTTTAACGAGAAGACGGCCCGCATTTATGCCGACCACACCTTGTTTACGGTCAATAAAAAATTAACGCTTGAGTTGCTGCCGGTGTTCAGAGCCCTGTATAAAGGTACGTTGCCTCAAAGCATCAAGCATTTAATTATTTCACCTATTGATTCACGTCCGGCCATTTACCGGCTGATTGACAATGAAATAAAGAATCATAAAGCGGGCAAACCAGCTTATATGATTTTTAAAATGAACAGTTTGGCCGACGAGCAGTTAATAGCCAAATTATATCAGGCCAGTAACTTAGGCATCAAAATTCAACTGATTGTACGGGGGATGTGCTGCCTGATACCCGGGGTGAAGGGCTTCAGTGAAAATATAACGGTAATAAGTATTGTGGACCGCTACCTGGAACATGCCCGTGTACACATTTATGCTAACGGAGGCAACGAATTACTGTACCTTACTTCGGCCGATTTTATGACCCGGAACATTGATAACCGGGTAGAAGCCGGATTCCCGATTTACGATAGCGATTTGCGTCAGGAAATCAGAGACATTATTAACCTGCAGTTACAGGATAACACCAAGTCCCGCGAAATTAACAGCGTAAACAACAACAGGTACCACCGTACCGAAGACGAGATACCGTACCGCGCACAAATAGACATTTACAATTACTTAAAATATAAAAACACGTAACCTTGAGATACGCAGCAATTGACACCGGCTCAAATGCAGTACGCCTGCTGATAGCTGACATTATTGATAACAACGGTTCTATATCGTTTAAAAAAAACACACTGATACGCGTACCGCTCCGCCTGGGGGATGATGCTTTTTTGCATCAGCAGCTATCGCCAAAAAAAGCCGACGACCTGGTAAAAACCATGCTGGCGTTCCGCAACCTAATGGATGTATACAAGGTAGATGATTATATGGCCTGTGCAACTTCAGCTATGCGCGAAGCCAAAAACGGGCCCGAGGTAGTTGACCGGATAAAAACCGAAGCCAATATTGACTTAGAAATTGTGCATGGCAGTCGTGAGGCGAACATCATTTATGCGAGCCATGTAGAGCAAAATCTGGATAAGAGCAAAAATTATCTTTACATCGATGTAGGCGGCGGCAGCACTGAGTTATCGCTATTTTCTCAGGGTGAAATGCTGGCTTCGCAGTCTTTCAATATCGGAACTATCCGTATTCTAGACAATCAGGATAAAGATGAAACCTGGAACGAGATGAACGATTTTATACGGGTACATACTAAAAAATTTAAAAATGTAGCTGGCATCGGCTCGGGCGGTAACATCAATAAACTATTTAAATTATCCGAAGAAAAAGAGGGAGAACCAATGAGTTATGGAAAGCTGAAAACATTGTATAATTATTTAAACTCTTTTTCTCTGAAAGACCGGATCAATGTTTTAGGATTAAATCAGGACAGGGCAGATGTTATTATTCCGGCTTGCGAGATTTATCTGAGCGTAATGAAGTGGGCGAATATCAAAAATATCTATGTACCCAGCGTAGGCATGGTGGATGGCATTATCCAAACGCTGATTGACAAAAATGAGTTAAGATGAATTTTTTGAAAAATAATTGTTAAAAAACGAATTTATTATTATGTTTGTAATGCCCTCTCAAAGGGCATGTTTTTCATAGGTAGATGTAGGGTCGAGTACGAGTTATTCGACCCTTTTTTATTGCCTTTTTGTATTAAAAAAAAATCGGTTTCCGATACAAATAGGCTGATGCTAAGCCAAAATTTGACATTGGGCGAGATAAACCCGCCTGTCCGCTTAGCTAAATTTCTTATCTTTGTGCCCTGAAAATGAACAAGAAAGTCGCTTTTTATACGCTGGGTTGCAAGCTTAACTACTCGGAAACATCTACCTTAAGCCGGCAGTTTACCAAAGCCGGTTTTGATACGGTTGATTTCACCGATACACCTGATGTTTTTGTAATTAACACCTGCTCGGTAACCGAGAATGCGGATAAAAAGTGCAAAAAGATAGTAAAAGAAGCGCTTAAGGTGTCTCCTAATGCCTATGTAACTATTGTGGGTTGCTATGCACAGCTCAAACCACAGGAGATTGCCGAAATACCCGGCGTTGACATGGTGCTGGGCGCTGCCGAAAAGTTTCAATTGGTGGAACACATCAGCGACTTAACCAAGCAGCCAAAAGCTCTGGTATATAATCAGCCCATTGCCGAAGCTACTCAATTTAATGCTTCCTATTCCTTTGGCGACCGTACCCGTACTTTTTTGAAAGTGCAGGATGGCTGCGATTATTCCTGCACATTTTGCACTATACCGCTGGCGCGTGGCGCCAGTCGAAGCGCCACTATTGAGAGCGTTGTGCAGCAAGCTAAAGATATTGCAGCTTCGGGCGTAAAAGAAATCGTGCTGACGGGCGTGAATATCGGCGATTTCGGTATTCGTGATGGTAAGCGTGAAGATAAGTTTTTCGATTTGGTAAAAGCACTGGATGAGGTAAAGGGCATTGACCGTATCCGCATATCTTCCATCGAACCCAACCTGCTTACCGACGAGATCATTGCTTACGTAGCGCAATCGCGACGCTTTATGCCGCATTTTCATATTCCGCTGCAATCGGGTTCGAACAAAATTTTGAGTTTGATGCGCCGCCGTTACCGTCGTGAACTGTATGCCGACCGCGTAGCCACTATTAAGCGCCTGATGCCTGATGCCTGTATAGGCGTGGATGTAATTGTTGGTTTCCCAGGCGAAACGCGCGAAGATTTCATTGATACCTACAATTTTCTGAACGGACTGGAAATTTCTTACCTGCACGTTTTTACTTACTCGGAACGCGAAAATACCATAGCTGCCGAGATGAGCGGCAGCGTACCAGGATCAACCCGGGCCGAGCGCAGCAAAATGCTTCATATTCTTTCTGATAAAAAGCGCCGGGCTTTTTACCAAACTCAATTGGGTAAAACCGATGATGTGCTGTTTGAAGGCGACAGCAAAGAGGGCATGATGAATGGCTTTACCCGGAACTATGTAAAAGTAAAAGCCAAATATGATCCGGTACTGGTGAATGAGCTTAAGCAAGTGAAGCTGATTGACATAGGTCCGGAAGGCGAGGTGGAAATTGAGGAAAGCCGGGAAATATTGGTACATTAATTCTATCTTCGCTTCAAATTCTATCGCTGATGTTTCCCACCATCTCTGACCTCATTTACTATTTAATCGGTGTAAATATTCCGCTTCCCATACAAACTTTTGGTTTTTTTGTAGCTATCGCTTTTATGGGCGCCTATTGGGCTTTCACACAGGAGTTTAAGCGGAAAGAAAAGCTCGGTTATGTACATGCGTTTCAGCGCATGGAAACGGTAGGTGAGCCGGCTTCTGTAACTGAATTAGCCAGCAATGCCATATTTGGTTTTGTTATCGGCTTTAAACTGTTGGATGCCATATTCAACTACCGCCTTATGGTTGCCGATCCTCAGGCCTTTTTAATTTCTACTCGTGGTAACTTCATAGGAGGTATACTTGGTGCAGCTGCGTTTGCTTATTGGGTATATGCCGAAAAGAAAAAGCATCAGTTGGCCGAACCTGTGACCAGGCAGGTCACTGTTCATCCTTATGAATTAATGAGCAATATACTTATTTGGGCTGCTGTTTGGGGCTTTCTGGGCGCTAAGTTGTTTGACGGATTAGAGAATTGGGACCGCTTTATCGAGCATCCGATAGACCAACTCATTGGTACCAGCGGGTTTACATTTTATGGTGGTTTAATTTGTGGTGGCGCTGCGGTGTTATACATTGCCTGGAAGAACGGCGTAAAGCCGCTTACTATGTTAGACATAGGCGGACCAGGCATGATGCTGTCTTATGCTTTGGGCCGCATTGGTTGCCAAATGTCGGGCGACGGAGATTGGGGCATACCTAATTTGGCACCTAAGCCCAGCTGGCTTAACTGGGCGCCTAACTGGATGTGGTCTTTCAGCTTTCCGCATAATGTAAACGGAGCTGATTATGATAACCCTATACCTAATTGTGTTGGTAAATTTTGTTACCTGCTGAAAGAGCCGGTGTATCCAACTTCGTTTTATGAAAGTGTGGTCTGCATTCTGCTGTTTTTGTTTTTGTGGAGCATTCGCGACCGGCTTAAAGTGCCTGGCCAGATGTTTGGTATTTACTTAATTCTGAATGGTATAGAGCGTTTTTTTATCGAGCTTATCCGCGTAAATACCCGCTATCACATTGGCAGTTTATCATTTACGCAGGCCGAAATGATTTCGTTGTTTTTATTTCTTTCAGGCGTTGTTATGTTTGTTACAGTGACGATGAACAATAAAAAACCAACTGCTCAGCATGTCGGGTAACACCATATGGAATAAAATGATGCAGAATCAGATTCTGCGTTTTGTGTTCTCTTCGGGGTTGGGGTTTGTAGTAGATATCTCTGCATTCTATTTTTTATACCATCTTTTATTCACACGGCCGCAGTATCACCTATATGGCGACCATTATTTCGGCAACTATAATGTGTCGTTCACGGTATCCTTCTTCTTAGGGGTAATGGTTAATTTTTTAGCCGACCGTTATCTGGTATTTACACAATCTACACTATCACCTTTTAAGCAATTCTTTCGATTTTTTTTGGTGGCTATAGTGGGGTACTTTGCTAATCTGGGCGTATTAAATTTCTATATCCGGTCTTTACATATCAACCCGCCTATAGCACGGCCTGCGGCTGCACTGAGTTTATTTGTAGCCAGCTTTTTTGTGCACAAGTTTTTCTCATTTAATCTTTCATTACGACACAATGATGCTCCATCAGGTAATAAACGAAGTAACTGAGGTAGCCCGCAAAGCAGGCGACTTCATCCGTCAGGAACGAAAAAACTTCAATCCCGACCGTATAGAATACAAAGGGCTGAACGATTTGGTATCTTATGTAGATAAAACTGCTGAACAGCAAATTGTGTCGTCGCTTGAAAAAATACTACCCGAAGCCGGCTTCATCACCGAAGAAAAGACAAACAACAAAGTGGGTGAGCGCTATAATTGGATCATTGACCCGTTAGATGGCACCACCAATTTTATTCATGGTTTGCCGGTGTTCTCCGTAAGTATTGCTTTGAAGGAGAAGGATGAATTGGTTGGCGGTGTGGTTTACGAAATCAATCAGGACGAATGCTTTTACGCCTGGAAGGATGCACCCTCATTATTAAATGGCAAAGAAATTAAAGTAAGCAAAGCCCCCAAAATAGGCGACAGCCTGATTGCCACCGGCTTTCCTTATTACGATTTTACCAAGCAACCGCAATATCTGGAACTGTTTAAAGATTTGATGCAGCAATGCCACGGGTTGCGCCGTTTAGGTTCGGCTGCTGTTGATCTGGCTTATACCGCCTGCGGCAGATTTGACGCTTATTATGAATACAACCTCAACCCCTGGGATGTAGCTGCGGGTATAGTCATTGTACGTCAGGCTGGTGGCCATGCGGTTAATTTCAGCGGCGGGCAGGAATGTCTGGACACCCGCGAAATGTTAGCGACCAACGGTAAGGTTACCGAAGAAATGCTAATGTATATTCAAAAATACTTTAGTTTTCAATAAAAAAGGCCGGTTTCAACCGGCCTTTGTATTTTATGAACCCAAAGAGCATTACATTGCCTCTGAAACCACTTCGGTAACTTCAGGCACCATTCTCTTCAACAGGTTTTCAATGCCGGCTTTCAAGGTAATGGTTGATGACGGGCAGCCACTGCATGAACCTCTTAATTCAACAGTTACAATACCTTCATTAAAAGATTTATAGCTGATAGCGCCGCCATCCTGCTCAACCGCCGGACGCACATAGTCATGCAAAATCTGCTGGATTTTTACTTCGGCATCAGTACCTTCAAAATTTATATCTTCCTCAGTAGGGATTTGCTGTACTTTTAGTTCCGATTCAACCGCGCCCTTTACAAATTCTTTTAAAATGGCTTCAATATCATTCCATTCAGTACCTTCGGCTTTGGTAACCGTAACGAAGTTGCTGGCAAAGAAAACACCGTTTACAAATGAAAACTTGTAAAGCTCTTTGGCAAAAGGCGAAGTTTCAGCGCTTTCTTTGGTAGCGTAATCCACACTACCGTTAATCAGCAACTTGTTTACAATAAACTTCATAGTTGCCGGGTTCGGTGTAGATTCAGTATATACGTTGATGTTCATGACTCTATCTGTTTTAAATTGAGATATTAACAAAAATATATAGCTTTTTGATTTATAACTACCTTCAACTTAGTTTTTACGGCTGTATGACTATATACCGGTATAACCGGCCGGGCTAATTTGCCTCAATTCAGCTTTAACGGTATCGCTCACCTGCAAGGTATCTACAAAGCTGCTGATGGTAGCTGCATTTATAGCCTGATTGGTGCGGGTCAGCTCCTTTAAAGCTTCATAAGGATTAGGGTAATTTTCGCGCCGTAAAATAGTTTGTATAGCCTCGGCAACTACGGCCCAGTTATCTTCCAAATCCTGCTGAATGGCCGCCTCGTTTAGCAGCAACTTGTTTAAACCTTTTAAAGTTGAATTGAAAGCAATTAATGTATGAGCTACCGGTATGCCGATATTGCGTAGCACGGTAGAATCGGTTAAATCCCGCTGTAATCTCGAGATCGGCAGCTTGGCTGCCAGGTGCTCGAACAAAGCGTTGGCAATGCCCAGGTTGCCTTCCGAGTTTTCAAAATCGATAGGATTTACCTTATGGGGCATAGCTGATGAGCCAACCTCGCCGGCTTTAATTTTTTGCTTGAAGTAATTCATCGAAATGTAAGTCCACACATCACGATCCAGGTCTATCAAAATGGTATTAATGCGCTTCAGTGCGTCGCAGTGCGCTGCGAAGTTATCGTAGTGCTCAATCTGCGTAGTGTACTGCGAGCGCGACAGCTGCAACACATCATTTACAAAATGATTGCCGAAGGCCCGCCAGTCAATTTGCGGATAAGCCACATGATGTGCATTAAAATTACCGGTAGCACCACCAAATTTTGCAGAGAAGGGTATTTGCTGTAATAAGGCCAGCTGGTTTTCCAGTCGTTCCACAAATACCTGGATTTCTTTGCCCAATCGGGTAGGCGATGCAGGTTGCCCATGCGTACGGGCCAGCATCGGGATAGTGGCCCATGCTTCGGCCTGTTCTTTTAACTTATCAATTAACTGCTGCAACGCAGGAAGATAAACTTCCCGGATAGCCAATTTGAAATAATAAGGCGTAGCGGTGTTGTTGATATCCTGTGAAGTTAATCCGAAGTGGATAAACTCTTTGAAATCTTCCAGCCTCAATTCATCAAACCGTGCTTTTATAAAGTACTCTACCGCTTTAACATCATGGTTGGTAGTTTTTTCTATGTCTTTGATTTGCTGTGCATCATTTTCTGAAAAGTTTGTATAAATCAGTCGTAACTTTTCAAAGTGCGTTGCGTCAAAAGATTGCAGTTGAGGCAGGGGATGATCGCACAAAGCAATAAAGTATTCTATTTCTACTAATACCCGGTACTTAATCAGCGCGAACTCAGAAAAGTAGGCGGCCAATGGAACGGTTGTAGGGCGGTAACGACCATCAATAGGTGAGATAGCGGTAAGGGCAGATAGCTGTAAATCAGTTTTCATAAATGCAAAGATAACAAAGCCTAAGCTTTTGTCGGTACAAAGTAATAAACTATGGAAACTTTGTAGTCAAAAAAAGTTTCCATAGTTTTGCATCAAATTGATATGGATACTATTGAACGAATTTTGAACGGCAGCGGAGAACTGTTTTTGCGCTCGGGCATCAAAAGCATCACTATGGATGATATTGCCAAAAATCTGGGCATCTCCAAAAAAACCATTTATCAGCACTTCGCTGATAAAAATGATTTAGTGGTAGCGGTGGTTAAAAATAAGTTGGTGCAGGATAAAGAGCAGATGAAAGAGATTCTTGAAAGCGATGAAAATGTAATTGAGCAATTATATCGCATGGCCAAATGCTCTGAAGAGGTGCTGGTGAAAATACATGCCTCAGCCTTTTTGGATATGAAGAAGTATCACCCCGATGCTTATAATATTTTCAGAGATTTCAAACGGGATTACATGGTGCAGATGCTGGAAGATATATTAAACAAAGGCATTAAACAAGGGCTGATTCGTGAGGATATTGATGCCAGGGTAGTGGCTCAGATGCGGGTAAACCAGATTGAAATGGGCTTCGATACCGAGCTTTTCCCACCAACAGAATATAACGTATGGAAGGTGCAGCAGCAGTTACAGGATATGTTCAATTATGGCATTTGTACATTGAAAGGTTATAAGCTGCTCAATCAATACAAAAACATACACGAGGAAGAAGAATTAAAAGCCTATCACTAATTAAATATCAGCTATATAAAATGAGTATTCAAAGATCTGTTTTGGCGTTACTGGCCTTCTTCACCATCAGTTGTGCTGTTGCCCAGCCGCGGCAGCCTGAGGTGCTAACGCTGAGAGATGCGCTGAACTATGCCGTTAAATTTAATGAGACCTTAAAAAAAGCGCGCTATGATATTGATGGCGGCCGCTATAAAGAAGATGAAATCCGGTCGCAGGCCTTACCGCAGGTGGTTATTAATGGTACACTGACAGACCAGTTGATACTGCCTAAGTTTGTGTTAGACGGTGCCTTGGTGGGTAAGCCCGGTACTATTGTTACCATTACCAGCGGGACACGCTATAACGCCACCGGCGCAGTATCGTTGCAGCAGCAAATATTTAATCAAACTGTATTTACGGGCTTAAAAGCTGCAAAAGCCAGCGAAGATTATTACCGTTTGAATGCACAGCTTACCGAAGAACAGGTAATTGAGCAGGCTGCTGCCAATTATTTCCAGGTGCTGGTGAGCCGTTTGCAGCTGGCGCTGATTGATTCCAACATCAACAATGCAATCAAAACCGAAGGGGTAATTTCAAGTCAGTACAAAGTGGGTTTGGCCAAACGTATTGACTTGGATCGTGCACAGGTAAATTTGACTAACCTGCGCAACCAGCGTGCAAATTTGGGTAATACCATGTTTCAGCAGGAAAATCAGCTTAAATTTTCCATCGGATATCCGGTAAACTGGGCTATCGTTATTCCGCAGATAGAACTGGAAAAAAGTATAACTGCCACTCCGTTAACCGATACGGTAAATTACCATGGTTTACCGCAATACAAACTGGCTAAAGTGCAGGAAGATTTGCAGGAACTGCAGCGGAAATCCTATGTATCTGAATATTATCCGCAGTTATCTCTTACCAGTAATTACACTTATAATGGCATCAGCAACAAGTTCGACTTATTCAACTTCGGTGGTGGTACCACTGCCAGTTGGTTTACGTCGGCAGCTGTAGGGTTAAATCTTCGTATCCCGGTATTCAATGGTTTTGCTACTCGGGCACGTATCCGGCAAGCCAATGTAAACATTCTGAAAGCCCAGGAAGACACCCGCACCGCACAGGAATCATTGAGTTTGGCTTACCAGAACGCGAAATCATCGGTAACTACCAGCTATACCACTGTTCAGTCACAGCAGCAAAACGTGAAGCTGGCGCAGGATATTTACAACAGCGTTCAGAATAATTACAAAAATGGTTTAGCCTCGTTAACTGATTTAATCGATGCCGAAAACCAACTGATGCAGGCGCAGAGCAGTTATTCAACCGCCTTGCTCAACTATAAAATTGCTGAAGTACAACTCATACAATCCAACGGAAATATCAAAACCTTATTAAACTAAACTAATGAAAAGAATTATTCTCACGGTAGTAATTGTAGCTGCAATATTGGCGGGTATTGCAGTGGTGCTTAATAAAAATAAGAAAAAGAACGAAGCTACCACCGCTATTGTAGCTAAAGGCACCGGCGATGTATCGGTAACTGTAGCTACGGTAAAACGCACACCCATCAACCTAAATTTCAGTGTAAACGGTAATATTGCCGCCGACCAGGCGTTAGATTTCAGCGCTGAAAATTCCGGTCGTATTACCCGCCTGCTGGTTGATGTGGGCAGCCATGTAAGCAAAGGTCAGGTAATTGCGGTGTTGGATGCCGAAATATTAAATGCTTCACTGCAGGAGGCACAGGCGCAGTATCAGAACGCCTTGCGCGATCAGCAGCGTTATCAAAGCGCTTTTACCACCGGCGGCGTTACTCAGCAACAACTGGATCAGGCTACTTTAAGCCTGCGTAATGCACAACTGAATTTGCAGCAGGCCCGTCGGCATAGCAACGATGCCAATATTAAATCGCCCATTACCGGTATTGTTAATCAGCGCTATATACAGCAAGGTGCTTACGTATCGCCCGGAACAAAACTAGTTGAACTTGTAGATGCGTCGCAACTGAAGCTTAAAGTAAGCGTAAATGAGGCGCAGGTTGCTAACCTGAAAATGGGCCAGCAGGTGAAAATTTTGACCGACGTGTTCCCGGATAAGCAGTTCAGCGGTACCGTAAGCTTCATTGCAGCTAAGGGCGACAATACGTTGAACTTTCCGGTGGAGGTAAAACTGACCGGCAATCAGGGCGCTCAGTTACGGGCAGGAATGTATGCTACCGGAGGGTTTGAGTTTCCGAAAGAATTACCTGTCATTACCATTCCGCGTGGGGCATTTGTAGGCAGTGTAAGCAGTAACGAAATATTTGTAATCGAGAACGGCGACATTGCCCGCGATCGGAAAGTGGTAGCCGGCCGCATCATTGGCGATCAGGTTGAAGTATTAGACGGTCTGAAAGAAGGCGAAACGGTAATTACCAGCGGTCAGATCAATTTGACCGACGGCGCCAAAGTATCTATTCAAAAATAAAGCTTTATGAAAATAGCTGAAATTTCAATTAAAAGGCCCAGTTTGGTTATTGTAGTGTTTAGTGCACTTACCATGCTGGGTTTAATGAGCTACTTCTCATTAAATTATGAGTTGCTGCCTAAATTTACATCCAATGTAATTACCATCAGCACGGTTTACCCGGGCGCTGCACCTTCCGAGGTGGAAAACACCGTTACCAAGAAAGTAGAAGATGCGGTATCTTCGTTAGAAAACGTGAAGCGACTGAACTCGAACTCCTTCGAAGGTTTATCGGTAGTAACCATTACCTTGACCACAAAGGGGAACGTTGACCAGGCGCTGAATGATGCCGAACGTAAGGTAAACGCTATCATCTCTGATTTACCTACAGAGGTGAAAACGCCGGCTTTAAATAAATTCTCGCTGGATGATTTACCGGTGATGACCTTATCGGCTACTTCATCAAAGCTGAACGGCGCTGACTTTTACGATTTGATGGACAAGCGTATCGCACCGCAGATAGCCCGTGTATCGGGCGTAGCCCAGGTGAACCTGATTGGTGGTCAGGAACGTGAGGTACAGGTAAATATTGACGGTGATAAAATTCAGGGTTATGGTTTATCGTTACTGCAGGTGCAGCAGGGCATTTTGAATGCCAACCTGGATTTCCCAACCGGTAACGTAAAAACCTCGAGCCAGAATATTATTATCCGCCTCTCGGGTAAATACACCACACTCGACCAGTTACGTAACCTCGTGGTAAGCAATACCAGTAACGGCGCTCAAATACGTTTGGGCGATATTGCCGAGGTACGTGATACGCAAAAGGATGTGGATAAAATAGCCCGCCTGAACCGTTCCAGCACCATTGTGATGCAGGTAACCAAAGCATCAGATGCAAATGCAGTAGCCGTAAGCGAGGATATCAATAAAAGCTTAAAACAAATTGAAGCTGAATATGCAGGCACCGGTATTAAGTTGGTAGTAGCCAATGATACCTCGGTTTATACCCTGGATTCTGCCGATGCGGTGATTCACGATTTGATACTGGCCGTAGTGCTGGTAGCCTTCGTGATGCTGTTCTTCCTGCACAGTTTCCGTAATGCACTGATTGTAATGGTATCCATCCCTGCTTCATTAATTGCCACGTTTATCGGGATGGCAGTGTTCAATTATTCTTTAAACCTGATGTCGCTGCTGGGCTTGTCGCTGGTAGTAGGCATCCTGGTGGATGATGCCATTGTGGTACTGGAAAACATATACCGCCACATGGAAATGGGCAAGAACCGGGTCCGTGCGGCGTATGATGCTACCAGTGAAATTGGTTTTACAGTAATGTCCATCACCTGCGTTATTGTGGTGGTATTTTTACCCATTGCCTTAAGTTCAGGTTTGGTGTCCGACATCCTGCGTCAATTTTCAATGGTGATTGTAATGTCCACCTTGTTGTCGTTGCTTTCGTCATTTACTATTATCCCATTGCTTTCTTCCCGTTATGGTAAGCTGGAACATATCACCGGAAAAAATATCTTCGGCCGTATCATATTAGCCTTTGAAAAGCAGTTGACCAATTTTACCAATTGGATAACCGGCATTTTAAATTGGTCATTGAACAACAGGAAAACGGTATTATCATTAGTACTGGTTATGTTTATCGGTTCATGCAGCTTACTGCCAACCGGTTATATCGGTTCGGAATTCTTTCCGAAAGGCGACCGCGGCGAGTTTTTGGTGCAGATTGAATTGCCTAAAGATGCGTCCATCGAGCAAACCAACCAGATGATTCGCCGGGTGGAGGAATATTTGAGCAAACGTAAGGAAGTAACCTCGATGATTACTACCGTTGGCCAGGCCAATGACGGTTCATTAACCACGCAGGCCACCGCTTATAAGGCTGAAGTGGACGTAAAACTGGTGCCTCGTACCGAACGTGAAGATCAGTCAGACGTTTTGGCCGCTAAAATGAAGCGCGACATCGCACCGCTGGTAACCGGCGCAAAACTGAAAACTGTGCCCGTAGGTATTTTAGGTACTGCCGACCGTGCGCCTGTTCAATTGGACGTAATGGGCCCCGACTTAGACAGCGTGATGGCATTCGCCAAGCGCGCGGAAGACAAATTGATTAAAATACCAGGTGCAACCGAAGTGAAGCTGTCGGTAGAAACCGGTAACCCCGAAATTGATGTCAAAATAGATCGTGATAAAATGGCATCGCTGGGTTTGAGTTTACAAACCGTAGGGGCAAGCATGCAGACTGCCTTTAGCGGTAATACGGATAGTAAGTTCAGAGAAGGCGAGTATGAGTATGATATCGACGTGAGGTTGCAAAGCTTTAACCGCCGGAATATTGACGATGTGAGAAATCTGAGTTTTATAAACATGCAAGGTCAGCAAATTAAATTACAGCAGTTTGCTACAGTAACGGTCGGTTCCGGTCCTACACAGTTGGACCGCCGTGATAAAACCACCTCGGTGTCTATTCTGGCCCAAACTATCGGCCGGCCAACCGGTACCGTCGTGTCTGACTGGCAGGCACAGTTAACGAAGTTGAAGAAGCCATTGGGCGTATCCTTCGTATTTGCAGGCGACCAGGAAAATCAATCCGAAGGTTTTGGCTCGTTAGGCTTGGCGCTGTTAGCTTCAGTGCTGCTGGTATACTTTATAATGGTGGCGCTGTATGATAATTTTATTTACCCGTTTGTGGTAATGTTTTCCATTCCGCTATCAGTAATTGGTGCTTTAATGGCGCTGGCACTAACCAATAACGCACTTAATATTTTTACCATTTTGGGTATGATTATGCTGATTGGTCTGGTAGCGAAAAATGCGATCATCCTCGTGGATTACACCAACCAGATGAAGGCCGAAGGCAAATCCACCCGCGAAGCTTTAATATTGGCTAACCACGCCCGTTTGCGGCCGATATTAATGACTACTATTGCAATGGTAATCGGTATGGTGCCTATTGCAATAGCTAAGGGCGCCGGTGCAGAGTGGAAAAATGGTTTGGCCTGGGTAATTATAGGCGGCTTGTTAAGCTCCCTGTTCCTGACGCTGATTATTGTGCCGGTGATCTATTTGATTTTCGACCGCTGGGTAAGTAAATTCAGCAAAAAAGATGAGAAGAAAACCATTGATGAACTGATGCACGAAGGCTATCAGCACAAAGAGGTTAAGGAGTATGAACATGCTCCTGAACTGGTATAACGTCTACCATTTATAAACTACAAAGGCTGCTTTTTAGAAAGCAGCCTTTGTAGTTTATAATAAAATCTAATGTGAAATTATTTGCTGAATTTTTCGCTCAGTTCCTTAATCTTCTTTTGGTGTTTGCCGCCGGCATCCAGCGCATCATATACTAAGCCTGCAGTTACCGCGTATACCGCATGGTGCAAAATATCAATACCAATGTCCTTTGGTTTTTCTTCGGTTACTGGCGGAGCAGCATCATACTTGGGTAGCATAATCACTTCCGTTCCCCAAACAGCAGCAAAATGCAGTAACGTTGCAGGTATACCCTTTAAACCTGTTAAACCAATTAAGCCTCGGGCAACACCCCAGGCGGTACCATAAGCAAGGTGAATTTCGGTACCTACCTTTTCTTTCTGCTCATCATTGGTAGGTTTTACATCCACTACCTGTGAGGCAACTTTAACCGGGGCTTCGCTGGCTTCGCGACCGGTTATTTTCATTTCAATGGCTTGTGATATACTGATGGCCAAAGTGCCTGCCAAACCTGCCAGGATGCCTTTGCCAATGGCACTGCCTAATTCGCCTAATGCGTTTTCTTCTTTTAATCTCATGATTGAATACTGTGAGGTTTACTGCTTAACAAATAAATCAGATTAAGTTTTTAGAGAGCCGGAGCATTTCGGTAAAATAAGCCAATGCGTCATTTATCACCATGTATCAAACAAAGCTTTCCTGATGAAAGTTAACCGAACAGTTAATGCCTGAAGGCTTGACACTAAATATATCAACTTATAAAAACTCAAACCATGGACATAACTATTTCAAAACCATTTTGGCAGGCAGTAAGCTTAGGCGCTTTAGCCGGATTACGCTCAGCTGCCGCGCCTGCTATCACCAGTCACATCCTGAGTCATCATCATTCGGCCAATTTAGAAAATTCTCCGCTCAGCTTTATGCAATCTGAAACAACGGCCAACGTTTTTAAATTACTCGCGGTATCTGAACTGGTAGCCGATAAAATGCCTGGGACAGGCAACCGCACAGCCCCGCAAGGCCTGGTTTTCCGTGCGCTTACCGGTGCTTTATCCGGTGCCAGTATTTACAAAGCCAATGGCAGCAAAGCGGTAATTGGAGCGCTATTAGGCGGATCGGCTGCGGTAGCTTCAACGTTTGCCAGCTTTTATCTGCGCCGTTCAACCGTAAAAGGTACCACCTTGATTGACCCCATTGTGGGCGGTATAGAAGACGCCTTAGTGGTGGGTGCAGGTTTGGGCCTGTCTCAGGCAGCTTAAGTATTTAATTCCCGGATCCGGATAGCCTGTGGATGCACGCCGTTTAAATCGGTACGTAATTTGGGCAGGCTATCCGGGTAATTATTTTGGATAAACTTAATGAGGTGCTCACGGATGTAGCAACGCAAATCAAACGCATCCGATGAATTTGAAGCGCTCATCAGCACCCGGATCTCGATCGTCTTCTCTTTAGCATCGGTTACCTGTATGATGCTTACTTTCTTATCCCATAAAGGCGAAGTATCCAGTAATCGCTTGTATTCGGCCCGCAGCTCATCGAGCGGTATGCTGTAATCCATGTACAAAAACACGGTGCCGAGTATATCGGCCGATACCCGTGTCCAGTTTTGAAACGGCTTTTGTATGAAATAATTGATAGGAAGAATCAACCTGCGCTGATCCCAGATACGCAGCACCACATAGGTGAGCGTAATATCTTCCACGCGACCCCATTCACCCTCTACTACCAGTACATCATCAATCCGCATCGGCTGTGTAAAAGCGATTTGAAAACCGGCCAGCAGGTTGCCCAATGAATTTTGGGCGGCGAGGCCGACAAAAATACTGCCGATGCCCACACCGGTAAGCAGGCCGGTGCCAATTTTACGCAAGCTGCTGAAGCTTAGCAATATCAAAGCCACGGTAACAAATACTATGATTACAATCAGCAGCTTACGGATGAACTGGAGT
>CAXTCH010000019.1:0-17679 GCA_964241945.1 uncultured Mucilaginibacter sp. | reverse complement strand
CGGCAAGCCTTATACTGTTTTCACTCCCTATAAAAAACGCTGGTTTAAAACATTAAAGCCTTTCTATTTAAAATCGTACCCTACTGAAAAGTATTTTAAAAACCTGGTTAAGACTAAGGCATTGCCTCTTATTACTTTAAAGGAAATGGGCTTTGTGAAAAGCGGGTTAGAGTTTCCTAAAGATGAGTATGAAGATATTATTGAGGAATATGCCCGTAACCGCGATTACCCGGCCAAAAAAGGCACTTCACATATTGGCCTGCACCTGCGCTTTGGCACAATAAGCATTCGCGATTGTGCACGCCGGGCGTTTGAAAAAGAACAAACCTGGCTGGGCGAGTTGGTATGGCGCGAGTTTTATATGCAGATACTTGACCACTTCCCCGAAACGCAAACCAAAGCTTACCGGCCAAAGTTTGACCATATCCAATGGCGCAACAATAAACAGGAGTTTGAAGCCTGGTGCAAAGGTGAAACCGGCTACCCGCTGGTGGATGCAGGTATGCGCGAATTGAATATTACCGGTTTTATGCACAACCGGGTACGTATGGTTACGGCCAGCTTTTTAGTAAAGCACCTGCTGATTGACTGGCGCTGGGGCGAACAATATTTTGCCCGTAAGTTACTGGATTATGAATCCTCTACCAACGTGGGCAGCTGGCAATGGATAGCCGGTTCGGGTACCGATGTAATGCCTTATTTCCGGATATTTAACCCTGATGCACAGCTTAAAAAGTTTGACCCCAAGAAGGAATATGTAAAGCAGTGGGTGCCCGAAGTTATAGATACAGAAAAATACCCGAAACCTTTGGTTGATAACCGCGAAGGTAAAGAGCGGGCTTTAAAGGTGTACCGGGCTGCGGTGGCGCGATAATAAAATCATCTGATGTATGTCTTTATAAAGACTTGTCCATAGACTTAACACTTCCCTGCTTCATCCGGAAATAAGGTTCGCTCCACCCTACGGTCGGGAATAAACCATATTATGGCTACTGCCGCATATAGTATCAAGGCAACAACCGGATAAAGAAAGGCAACTCCTATAGCAATCATGTAAGTCAGTACGGAGATTTTGCCTTTGTTATCCTTTCCGAAAGCCCTGGTTATGGTTGACTCCCTGCCCGAACTCTTCATCAGCAGCTGCACTAAAATGGCATAAGCAATACCATTCATCAGCAATACCACGCCATACATCGCCACCGGCCAGCGGGTAAAATGGTTCTCGCCCATCCAGTCGGTTACAAAAGGCACCAGCGAAAGCCAGAACAGCAGGTTTAAGTTAGCCCAAAGCACCATGCCCTTAATTTTATCTACCGCATACAGCATGTGGTGATGGTTGTTCCAGTAAATTCCTACGTATATAAAGCTAAGTATGTAGCTGAAAAAGGCTGGCCATACCCGCAGCAAATCAGCAGGCTGATCGCCGTGAGGCACTTTAAGTTCCAACACCATAATCGTAATAATGATGGCAAACACCCCATCGCTAAAGGCCTCAAGGCGGGATTTTTTCATAGACAAGTATTCAAAACTAATGAATCGTCTATAAAAGTAATTGAGTTAAGATAAATTACCTATACCCACTGTCATTTCTGCTTGATTGAAATGACAGTGGGTTTTCATAAAAGCTGTTATTGTGCAGTCAGTCGCTGCTGATGGCGCTTCTCGGGCGGCAGGGCCTGCCATTTTTTATAGGAATCGTTAACATAGGCTGTAAGCGAAGGGCCTGTATTGCTGCGCAGAAATGCATAGCTCGGGCGATACAGCGTCATGAAATCATCCAGGTCCTGCCCTTTTAATGGCACTAAACTACTTACATACAAGCGATTAAATACCGAGTCGACATGGCGCTCCTGTACCTCCTGAACAAAGTAATATTTTAACCGCCGGGCCTGTTTACCACTTTTGCTGAACCAGGTAGTAGGTGAAAGTACATACACTTTACTGCGCTCATATACTTCGGGATATTCGGCCCGCGGATTAAACGTGGTTGCAGTAGAGCGGATGGTTACTTCACGTAAGGCTATGCTTTGCGGTTTCAGCCCAATGCGCCGGCTGTTCAAATCCGTCAGGTAAAGCGTATCAGGCGTGTAGCTGGGCGCCGAAATTACCAAGGTATGCCCTATGCCGGCTTTAATCTCAAAATCGCCTTTACTGTCGGTCAGCACAATCTGCTTATTGTTCAGGTCACGCACAAAAACGTCGGGCAGTTTATTACTGGTCCCTTCTTCCACTACCGATCCGCGCAGGGTTTGCGCCTGCAGGACTGAAGTAACCAGGCAAAAAGATAATAAAGTAAGGATGTAGCTAAGTTTCATAAGTATGTTCGTTATTGAATGAAACCTGCATACAGAAGTAATGGTTTGCACCACCTGCCGGAAAAAGTGTTAAATTATCATCATTGTGCTGCAATAATTGACGACCTCAAAAATGTGATGTTGCTTAAAATGACAATTACGTTTTATAAAAACAAAAGCCCGGCATCAACCGGGCTTTTGTTTTTATAGAAGAATCTTACGTCTTGTATCTCGTTTCCTGTCTATTACTTCTTAGGCCAAACATTGTTGTCCGGGTTTACATCAGGCAGCACGTGGTCAGGGTCATAGGTTACCGATTCTACTTCCTCGGTGGTTGGGTACAGGAAGGTCCAGCGGCTGTTGCGCATCCACACTTCTACCGGCAGCTTCACGCGGTCGGTTTTACCGCTTTTCAACTTTACTTCCAGTGTTACCGGCATCGGCAGTTTTTCCAGGTTGTCTATGGTAATTAACGCGCCTTTGGCAGCATCGGTATTAACGTTTTTCACATCGCTTACCGCTACATCCAGTTTCCAGTTGTTAACAAACCAACCGCGCCAAAACCAGTTCAGGTCTTCGCCGGCTACGTTTTCAATAGTGCGGAAAAAGTCATCAGGCTGCGGATGCTTAAAGGCCCAGCGGTTAATGTAAGTTTTGAAAGCATAATCAAAACGCTCAGGGCCGATAATCTGGTTGCGCAGTAGATCCAAACCCATACCTGGTTTGCTGTACAGCAAAGCGCCGATGCTTACCTCGTTCATACCTGCAGGCTCGGTCATAATAGGCTCCAGCGTAGGCGCTGTGATATAGGGCGCTACCCGGTGCATATCGGCAGGTTGCTTAGGCGCATACTCGCCATTGTTAAAGTTAGCAGTGCTCAGGCCATTGATGAAGGTATTAAAGCCTTCGTCCATCCAGCCGTATAAACGTTCGTTTGAACCCACAATCATCGGGAACCAGGTATGGCCAAACTCATGGTCATTTACGCCCCACAAGCCCCGGCCTTTGCTGCGGTAACTGCAAAATACAATACCCGGATATTCCATACCACCAATGTTGCTGGCTACTGCAGTAGCTGCCGGGTAAGGAAACTCAAACCATTTTTTTGAATTGTACTCGATAGATTTCTTCACATATTCGGTTGAACGGCTCCAGGCGGCATCACCGTCGCTCTCTACCGGATAAGCCGAAATAGCCATTGATTTCTTCCCGCTTGGCAAATCCATCTTAGCCGCATCCACAATAAATGAAGCCGATGATGCCCAGGAAGCATCACGGGCGTTGTGAATTTTGAAGCGCCAGGTCAGCTCCTTTTTACCCGCCGGACGGGAAGCCGGATCAGTCACTTCGGATGCCGAACGAATTACTATCGTTTTTTCGCTTTGGGCCGCTTGTGCCCAGCGTTTTTGCTGTGCAGGCGTATATACTTCCTGCGGGTTCAGCAATTCGCCCGAAGCCACGACAATATGATTAGCCGGTGCAGTAATGTTCAGGTCTAAATCGCCATATTCCAGATAGAATTCGCCCGGACCGTCATACGGGTGGGTATTCCAGCCCAGTACGTCATCATATACGCACATACGCGGGTACCATTGGGCGATGGCAAAAATCTTTCCGTTTTTAGTTTCCTGAATACCGGTACGGTCGGCGCCATAATCAGGCTCAATAAAGGAATAGCTTATTTTAATTTTCAGTTGCCCGCCGTTAGCCGCCAAATCTTTAGGCAGAAACAGCTGCATACGGGTATCATTAATAATGTATTTTACCGGTACGGTTACTTTACCATTCTCTACACTTACTGATTTAATGGTATACCCGCTGCCGTTTTGGCCCGAGCCGCTGGTTTTGCGGTAACGGCTGCCGAATTGCGGCGTAATAGCATCACCGCGTGAGCCTGGTTTAAAAATATTCTGGTCCAGCATCATCCACACAAACGGCATTTTTTGCGGACTGTTATTGGTATAAGTTACGGTTTCGCTGCCGGTAACCTCGTTGGTTTGGTCGTTTAAATGTGCCGAAAGGCTGTAATCTGCATGGTTTTGCCAGTAATGCGGCCCCGGTTCGCCGCTGGCTGCCCGGTATTCGTTGCCATTTTTGGTGTAAAATAAAGGCGAAAAGGCTTCCTGGTAATTGTAGTTGGTGCCCGGCGCCTGGGCTCCGGTAGAACTGGGCCGCTGCGCCCAACTTTGCCCGGCCACCGCCATAAATGCCAGCGATAAACCGGCCGCTAAGTTATACTTCATTATATTGTTTTTTTAATATCAGTTAATGAGGCAATTATAACAATAAATTACAGTAATGGCAGGATACGTAATTTGAAAGTTACCGTTTGGGGAAAAGAAGCAAGAGACAAGAAATAAGATAGGGAAAAATTAAAACGCCTGCCGGTCTTGTCTCTTGCTGCTTGTCTCTCTCCTCACCCGCCGAAACGGTTCCCGTATACTTTCTCGTCGAAGCCGAAGTAGAGGAAGTCGCCGTCTTCAATTACCGGGCGCTTAATCATACTGGTTTTTTGCTGCAGCAGGGGTAAAGCTTCGGTGGCCGAAATTATATTTGCTTTGGTAGCCGGGTCCAGTTGCTTCCAGGTAAGGCCCTGCTTGTTCAAAAACTTTTCATAGCCGGCTTTGCCGTTCCACTCTTTCAGCTTTTCAATGCCGATGCCCAGCTTTTTAAAATCATGGAACTCATAATTTACGCCGTGTTCATTCAGCCAGTCGAGCGCCTTTTTTACAGTATTGCAGTTTTTAATGCCATAAACTCTCATGGTGTAAAAATATGAATTTGAAGCTTAGTGCCCGTTACTGTTGCTTACATCATCGTTCTGTATACCTTTCTGACTCTTTTTTATCGAGGCGTTCAGCTTACCAAATTTATAGGTAAAGCCGATAAAGAAGTTACGATAATAGTTGTAATTGGTGGTAACGGTATAAAAATCGGGCGTACGGGTATAAAAATCGAGGATGTTAAATTTGCTGAACGGATTACCAACGGAAAGATTAATGGTGCCTTTCCCTTTCAATACATCTTTCGAGCTGCTGACACCATAGCCCAGGTAGTAGTTGTCTACCCCCTGCAGCAATACATAGCGGCTGTCAAAACCTACATTCAGGCCTACTTTAAATCCGTCTTTTATTTTATAGTCGGTATAAGTGAAGGCATGCCCCTGCAGGCCGCTGTTGCTGATAAATGCGCCGTTGTAAGTACCTTTTATCCATATCTGCAAAATTTCGGCGTTGATATTCAGGTTTATTTTTTTGCTTAACGGGTAGTTGGTACTGGCATCCAGCCCCAGGCCCTTACGGCTGCCGGCATTCTGATAAGTAGTGAACGATACATTGTCGGCCCCGATGATGGTGGTGATGCTTTGTACCGTATGGGCGGCATACGTATAATTTAAGCTCACATTAACAGAGCCTATGGCGAAGTTGCTGTAGTTGAGTTCGAAGTTGTTATTGATTGCCGGACGAAGGTTGGGGTTACCCTGACTTTGGTACTGCACATTTGAGCTGTCTACAAACGGGTTGAGCTGCCATATACCCGGCCTTTGTATGCGCTGGGTATAGCCGGCTGTGATGCTGCTGGTTTTGAAGCTGCGCTGTATGGATAAGGATGGAATCAGATTGTTATAGTTTTGATTGACGGTGCTGTTGTTGGATGAAAAATCCGCATCAACCTTGGTATGCTCCAAGCGCAAACCGCCTTTAAAGGCCCATTTTTCCAGCTTCAGCGCATAGGTATTGTACAAATTGAGAATGTTCTGGTGGTAATTAAAATTATTGGTTTGGGCAGGATCCGTTACATAGGTATCGGTGGAGGTATTGAATACATCATTGTGAAAGTTGCTGTAATTATTACGCAGAATGGCTTTGCCGCCGGCTTCGATGCTTAACTTTTTCAGCGGATGGGCATAATCCAGCTGAAAGGTTTGCTCCCTGCTGCCCGATTTATTATACTGCTGGTAATTATCGTGCTGATAGTTATATAACTGATCGAACATGGCATCAGTGAACTGCTTGTTGCTGAAGCTGCTGTATTTGTAAGATAAAGTAAGCAGTTGCTCTTTGCTGCGCTTAAACCCCAACTGGTAATTCAACGAGGCATCATAACCGCCATAATCACCGCTGCCGCCGTTTACCTGCCGGTACGAATGTATAATGGCATCCGTAGCATCTGTCTGGGTAGTCAGCTGACTCATATCCATGCGGTTGCTGCCCCCGTAAAAGTTATAAGCGCCGGTAATGAGGTTAAGGGAGTCGGCCTCGTAGCTTAACTCGGCGCTGCCGTAAGTGTTATGCCCGCCGTTGCTGCGGCTGCCGCTTTGCATCAAACCCGATGCCGGATTGAAAGTAGTGGTTGAGTTTTCAAAAGGGCTGGAAAGGTTATTGCGGCGGTTGTAACCTACGTAACCGTTTACGCCAAATTTTCCTTGTTTTACCGTAGCATTTAAATTGATGCCCGGCCCCCATATGGTATTATACCGGGCGCTGATATTGCCGTTATAACCCTGGTCGGCATTCTTTTTGGTGATGATATTGATAATTCCTGCCAAACCTTCTGCATCATATTTTGCCGGCGGTGTGGTAATTACTTCTATCTTTTCAATATTACTGGCCGGCATGGCTTTCAATACATCTGACGGATTGCTGGCCACCAGGGCCGATTCTTTCCCGTTAATAAGTATCTTATAATTATCATTGCCGCGCAGCTTAATATTATTGTTCCCGTCTACCGATAGCATGGGCACCTTGCGCATCATATCCAGTACGGATAATGATTTCACCTCCGGATCATTCTGCACATTGTAACCCAGGCGGTCCAACTCCTGCTTCAGGATGGGCTTTACCGCCGTAACGGATACTTCTTTTAATTGATTGGTAGAAAGGCTTAACTTGATGCGGCCGGCATCAAATGGCCCATTACCTGCATTTATTTTAATGAATTTAGTTTGATAACCCACAAAAGCCAGTGCCAGTTGATATGATTTAGCCGGAAGCTTTACCAATTCAAAACTGCCGTCATCTTTACTCAGGGTACTTTTTACAGGCTGGTGGGTTTGCGCATCCTGCACAGCTACGGTTACATAACCTAAAGGCTTGCTGGTAGCGGAGTCAATAACTGCTCCTTTAATAGTTAACGGCCCTGTAGCTGTTTGTGCATGAGCCCAGACGCTGAACAGCATACCCAGCAAAGGCAGCAGCAGTTTTTTCATTGTGATAAAATGTGTAAGGTATGTGTGTAAGCAAAATTCAGGCATTGCGCCTGCGCTTTTACTATAGGATGCAGCACCGGTTACTTATGTTGCATCCTTTTAAAATATGCAGAGTAAAATAGCGAATACCTATGGTGGGTTTATTATTTTAACCTTATTTAACTTTTGTAAGGCACTTGTCCTACCTGTTAAATTTAGTCATGGTCAGCTCTGTGCCTATGGTGGCAAAACTTTTAATCATTTCAATAGAGCGATCAATCAACGCAGGCAGTTCGGGTTTTTCATCATCGTCAAAGCCGCTCAATACATAATCTACCTGTCGGCCTTTAGGAAAATGATCGCTGATGCCAAAGCGCAGACGGGCGTAATTGCTATGGCCCAGGGTGGCTTCGATGTTCTTTAATCCGTTATGCCCGGCAGCGCTGCCTTTGGGTTTCAGGCGTAAGGTACCCAGCGGTAAGGCCAGGTCATCCACCAGCACCAAAACGTTTTCTACCGGTATACGCAATTCCTTCATCCAGTAACTTACCGCCTTGCCGCTTAAATTCATGTAAGTGGTGGGCTTAATCAAATGCAGCGTACGGCTTTTGTAAGGAATTTCGGTATAGTAAGCCAGCCGCATATTATAAAAGCGGTTGTTTTCCTGCTTTACCAGTTCATCCAGTATCATAAAGCCAATATTATGGCGGGTATCAGCGTACTCGGGGCCAATATTGCCGAGGCCAACAACAAGGTATTTCATATTATTTGCGCAAAGGTAGATAAAAGTGCAGGCAATTTATCTGTTCAACTTATCCGATACGTCATTGCTTCGCTCTTTGTCATGACGCAGCTTTTAATCTTTTATTGGTAAATACCAATAAAAAAGCCGGCATATAAGTGCCGGCTTTACTTATATTTCATTATCAGATTAATGTGCACCGCTTATTAAAGCGCCAAACTTGCCTTCGTAATCCTTCAACTGGGCGTTCAGTTTGTTGCTTAATGCATCCTGGTGTGCCTGCTTGGTGGAAGTCACCAAACCATTTAACACTGATAAGCTTAACTGTACATCGCGCTGGTTAAGCTGTGCAGAATCATCTTTTGACAGCGTGTAATCATAATCCAACAGGTTTTTCAAATAATCATCCAAACTGTTGGTCCACTTGTTGGCTATCGCTGTGGCACCGGTACGGTAAGCATAATCAATTAAGTAAAACTTACGGCCGGCTACCTCGGTGTATGGCATCAGGTCGGGCATTTCGGCATCGCATTTTTCAATTACCTTTTTAGCCAGATCCATATGACCCTCATTCACCAGATTTTCGGCCAGTGTGGTAAACTGATGTATAATAATCGGGTAAAACATCACCAGCGACTCATGATCCAGGTAACGGGCATGTTTCATGTTACCGTAGCGGAATTTGTTCATCATGTTATCGTACATGGTCATGGTATTCACCGCCTCCTCTGCATTGGCGGCGGTGTCTGCCTGTAACGGTTGCAGGTGCATGGCAAAACCTTCATCGTGCATATATTTTTCCAGGCCCATCAGGTTTTCGCTGCCTACGGTATTGGCAAAATAGATAGGGCGCTTCCAGTTGTTGTGCGCCAAGATATCCATCACCGCCAGGTTATCTTTGGTAACATAATTAGATGGGTAAGTCCAGGTCATTACCGGTAAAATCTTTGCTAAATCTTTAGCCGGAACGGTACCGCTGTTAATCACATCCGCCTTGTTGATGGTGATTTTGAAGTTTTTGGTTGGCAGATAATTTACCGAGGTACCATCGTTCATTTGTGCCTTTACATTGGGGTTATCGGAGGTAAGGAAATCAAATATTTCCTTTTCTTCAGAAGCACCCGGAATTTTTTGATCTTCATAGTACAATACATCACGTACGCCGGCCTCAAACTTCTCGTTAGGCATGGAGATAGGCAGCGGAGCCGATTGGTTCATCTGCTGCTTCATCTGGCGGATGTACCAGTCGGTGCCCAGTAAGCTAAGGTTAACAATGCGCATATCCGGACGCACATTTTCCACTTCCTGAATGTACCACAGCGGATAGGTATCATTATCACCATAGGTAAACAGGATAGCGTTTGGCGCGCAGGACTGCAGATAATTCAACGCCATATCATGCGGCGTGTATTTGGTAGAGCGATCATGGTCGTTCCATTCCTGACTGGCCATGAGTACCGGCGCTGCCAGCAGGCAGGCGCCCGAAGCTATTACTGCACCCGTCTTAGGGTTCAGCCTGGTGCTAATCAATTCGGCAATGGCAATTACGCCCAAACCTATCCAGATGGCAAAGGCATAGAAAGACCCGGCGTAAGCGTAATCACGTTCACGCGGCTGGTTAGGGTCCTGGTTCAGGTAAAGCACAATAGCCAAACCCGTAAAAAAGAACAAAATGGCTACTATACTTGCATCTAACTGGTTGCGGCGGAAGTGATAAATTAAGCCGAACAAGCCGATAATCAGCGGCAGAAAATATAGCCGGTTATAGGATAAACTTTTGGTTACCGAGTAAGGCAGCTTTTTAGCCGGATTTAAACCACTGATCCAATTGCCGTCAATACCGTTGGAGTCGTTCTGCCCATCCATTTCGTTGGTGCGGCCCACAAAATTCCATAAAAAATAACGGGTATACATCTGGTACACCTGCCAGCTGAAAAAGAACTTCAAATTATCGCCGAAACCCGGCGCCTCGCTTTGGCCCAGGCCCAGCCAGCTGCGGTAAAATTCGGGATGACCTGCTTTATCGCTGAAGGTGCGCGGGAAAAGAGTATTACGATCATAAACCGTATTTACTTTTTTGCCGGCTATCTCGTACTGCGATTTACCGCGGCGGTAGATGTTGGCGCCTTCGGTTTGGTCAACCGGTTTGGCGTCAAAATACTGACCGTACATTAATGGTGTTTCGCCGTACTGGTCGCGGTTCAGGTAGCTGTTCAATGCAAAGGCATCTTCCGGGTCGCTGTTATTCAGGTTGGTTCCGGCTTTGGCGCGAATGATGATCATTACAAACGAGCTGTAGCCCAACAAAATAAACATCGCACAAATCAGTACCATGTTCATGCTGTAGCGGTGGTTGCGTACCTTCAGCACATATTCCAGGAAAGCCAGTATGGCAATAGCAGCAATAAGACCGATAATACCTGCGCTGATGAACAGCACCAAAATGAAGCTTACTGCGGCTGCAATTAATGATGCTTTTGAAGTGCTGATGGTGTAATAAATACCGGCTACAATAGCCAGGGTTACCAACAGATAAAAAACAACGGCACCGCTGTTAAAGCCAAAATGGAAGGTATTTACAAACAGCAAATCGGCAAAGGCAGCGCCTTTAACGGTATATTGAATAATGCCCCACAGCACCAGGCCCAATACCAAAACGCCTACTAAAAAAGCGCTGATGGTACCCCCTGCCGATACCTTACTGGCACGGCGGAAGTACATAACCAAAGCAATGGCCGGAATAACCAGCAAGTTTAACAAGTGCACACCGATGGACAAACCCATTACATAGGCAATAAAAATAATCCAGCGGTCGGCACCGGGTTCGTTGGCATGGGCATCCCATTTCAGTATCGCCCAAAATACTACGGCGGTACATAACGAAGACTGGGCATATACCTCCGACTCTACTGCCGAGAACCAAAAGGTATCCGAAAAAGTATAAGCCATGGCGCCTACCAAACCGGCGCCCATAATCAAAATTAAATTGGTTGAACTATAGTCCTCATCACGCTTGATCAGTATTTTTTTGGCCAGGGCTGTAATGCTCCAGAATAAAAACAGGATGGTAGCGCCGCTGGCCAGGGCTGATGCCACGTTGGTCCAGTAAGCTACTTTAGATAAGTTGCCGAATGAGAAAAGGGAAAAGATTTTACCAATCATGGTAAACAGCGGCGCGCCGGGCTGGTGCGCTACCTGCAGGCGGTAAATACAGGCGATAAACTCACCGCAATCCCAAAAGCTGGCCGAGGGCTCGAGCGTAAGGATATAAGTGAGCGAGGCCACAATAAATGCCACCCAGCCAACCAGATTATTGGTTTTCTTGTAATCCGAATAATTCATATTAAAACAATGTAATAAAAAAAGCAGTTTTAGCCGCCGAAATTAAGAAAACTATTGGTAGGATTTGCAGGCGAAGACACGGTATTAACAAAATTTAACGATTAAGGCGTTGAACGAAAGGGAATTGATAAAGTGACAACGCGTGGCTGCTATCACGTTAATTATAAGATCTGTGCTTATGAATGGCAGTCCCGCTCATTTGTCTGATTCAGGATTTACAGGATTAACAGATTTTGCAGAATGTTTGCTGCCTGCTACCCTTGTTATTTTTCGTTATTGCGGCATTTATAAAGAAAGCCATCTCAATTCTGTTTGAACGTAGGTGCAGCAAAATCCTGCCTAAAAATCAAATCATGTCATTGCGAGGAACGAACCCATCACATACTATACAGGGCAATCATACTTCCGTGGGATTGCTTTGTTCCTCGCAATGACATGATTTAAGATAACCTTCTTTGTAGATGCGGTGTTGCAAGGTGTTGCGCACTGTTGCGTGGTGTTGCAGAGTGTTTCACCTGTTGCATCGTGTTGCGGATGTTGCACCTGTTGCATGCAACACCCGCATTTTATTTGGCTCAGTGTGTTTATTTTACAGATTGCCGCTTTTAATTCCCCCAAAATCTGCTTAGGTTTGAATTTTTTCTATCGCGTAGCTTGCCTTTATTTTCATCTTTTCACAATGCTGCGTGTTGATAGCTCCAAGCCCTGCCAACTGATTTATGCCATTGCCCGGCATGAGTATCTCGGCTATATTATTGAACCGCATGTAGTTCAGCTCAACCCCAACGGCGAGTTTTCGCTCACCCACCAGCGTTTGTTTTCCAATACCGCAGGCGAGTTCAGCACCTGCCTGGACGAGGTTGACCTGAAGCTGATTAAGCTGTTGGAAGATATAGAGCAGGGCAATATCATTAAACGCTATCACAAAAAGCCGGTACGCCCCTATGAGTTTTTTAGCAAGGTATTTACCGAGCAGCTGTACGAGGTGATACGCCCCAAAATTGAGAAGAAGCTCTCGGAAGCGCTCAACCTGATGCGCGACCGGCACATTTACCTCATGAGCAAGGAAGGTTACCCGGCCGGCAAGCAACTGCACGTAGCTGCCGAGCCGGCTACCGTATTGTTCCACTTTAAACGAAATGAGGAAGAGATACGCTATTATCCCACCATCAAATACCAGGGACTCAAAATCGAATTCATGTTTAAAGGGGCCGAGGTGATTTGCAACCACCCCGCCTGGCTGATGCTGGATGATACCCTGTACTACTTCGATAAGGAAATGGAGGGCAAAAAGCTGCTGCCATTTTTGAATAAGCGCTATATCGCCATTCCGCGCAGCGCCGAGCAGTCGTATTTTGAGCGCTTTGTGGGTCCGCTGATTGAAAAACACCACGTACATGCCGAAGGTTTTTCCATCAACAGCGAAAAGCACGAGGCTGTGCCTGTGTTAAAGCCGGTTTACGTGGCAGGCAGCACCTCGCAGCTGCAGCTGTATTTTAAATATGCCGGTTATGTGTTTGCGTATGATAACGGCAAGCAGATATCCGTAAAGCTGGAGCAGGCCGGGGACAGCTATATTTTCCACCGCATCAAACGTTCTGTAAGTTGGGAAAAGGGTAGGCTGCAGCAGCTGGAAGCGATGGGGCTTACCCAGGGGGAGGGCTTTTTTCAGGGTTTGCAGGTAAATGGACCTAAAGAAGATACCGATGCCTCATTTTCCATCTTCGAATGGCTCAACCAGCACCACGACGAACTGGCAAAGGCGGGATTCCTCATTGAGCAGCCGGATGGTGAAAAGCGCTACCTGTTCAGCAATCCGCGTATTGATTTGCAGGTACAGGAAAACAACGACTGGTTTGATATCAATGCCGTGGTACATTTCGGGCCTTACCAGATACCTTTTTTGGAGCTGCGCAACCATATCCTGCATCACAAAAAAGAATTTGTGCTGCCTTCGGGCGAAATTGCGGTGATACCCGAAGAATGGTTTTCGCAATACAGTAACCTGCTGCATTTTACCGAAGGGCAGCAGCAATTAAAGCTGCGCAAGCATCATATCGGGCTAATTAATGACCTGGCCGAAGGCGAACTGGCTCACGTTACGATGAGCCGTAAACTGCAAAAGCTGAGTGATTTTGAAAGCCTGGAAGAGGTACCGCCGCCCGTCAATTTTTCGGGTAGCCTGCGGCCTTATCAGCAGGCCGGTTACAACTGGTTCCACTTTCTGAAAAGCTATCATTTTGGCGGTTGTCTGGCGGATGATATGGGCCTGGGTAAAACCATACAGACTTTGGCCTTATTGCAAAAGAACAAGGAGGATGCTGCGGAGATTGGCAGTAAAACTACTTCGCTGCTCATTATGCCTACCTCGTTAATTTATAACTGGCTTAACGAAGCGCGCAAATTTACGCCCGCTTTACGGATGATGGTGCATACCGGGGCATTCAGGTACAAGTCGGCGGAGGTGTTTGGCAATTATGATGTAGTGGTAACTACTTATGGCATCAGCCGTATTGATGTAGAGCTGTTTAAGGCTTTCTTTTTTGATTATGTTATTCTGGATGAAAGTCAGAACATCAAGAACCCATCATCTAAAGCCTACCAGGCCGTAAGGCAGCTCAAGGCCCGGCATAAGCTGATTTTGAGCGGTACCCCTGTAGAAAACACGGTAAACGATTTGTGGACCCAAATGTCTTTCATCAATCCTGGCTTACTGGGCAACCAGCAGTTCTTTTTGAATGAATTTGTGGTACCTATCGAAAAAAAGAAGGACGAAGACAAGGCGCATAAACTGCAGGCTTTAATTAAACCTTTTGTGTTGCGCCGCACCAAGGAGCAGGTAGCTACCGAGCTGCCGCCTAAAATTGAAAATCTGTTTTATTGCCAGATGAGCGAAGAGCAGGCAGATGTGTACGAGAAAGTAAAATCAGAGTACCGTAATGAGCTGCTGCAAAGTTTGGATGATGGTACCTACGCACAAACCCAGATGCAGGTATTGCAGGGGCTGATTAAACTGCGCCAGTTGGCCAATCATCCCTTAATGGTAGATAGCCATTATGAGGGCGATTCAGGCAAATTTGAAAACGTAATTCATACCCTGGCCAATGTGTTGGAAGGCGGCCATAAGGTGCTTATCTTTTCGCAGTTTGTAAAACAGCTCACTATTTACCGCAATTACTTCGACCAAAATAATATTCGCTATGCTTACCTCGATGGCAGTACGCAGAACCGGGGTGAAGTAGTTACCAAATTTCAACAGGATGCCAAAACGCAGGTGTTCCTGATTTCAATAAAGGCGGGCGGCGTAGGTTTGAATCTTACCGAAGCCGATTATGTATTCATCCTCGACCCCTGGTGGAACCCGGCGGTGGAGCAGCAGGCCATTGACCGTACGCACCGCATCGGGCAAACCAAAAATGTATTTATTTATAAGTTTATCACCAAGGATACGGTGGAAGAAAAGATACTCAGCCTACAGCAGCGTAAACTGAGCGTAGCCAAAGCGCTGATTACTACGGAAGAAAGCTTTATTAAATCGCTGACGGCTGACGATATCCGGGAAATATTGGGCTAAAAAAAGAATTTCACAATGACGTGTGAAACTGTAATTAGCTAACAATAAAAAGAGGGGTAAGCAATGCTCACCCCTCTTTTTATTGTTCAAAAAACTACGGCTTATTTTTTGCCTGATTCTTGTTCTGCCTGACGTAATGCACGTGAAGTAGTTACCGATACAATGGTATCTTCAGGGGCATTGGTGATAATCAGGTTAGGTACGCTTACTTCGCTTACACGTACTGATTTACCTACCTCTAAAGCTTCAATGCTGATATCGATGGTGTCAACATGGTCTTTAGGTAAAGCTTTCACACGCAGCTTGCGTAATTTTTGTACCAGTTTACCACCCATTTTTACACCCGGAGAAGTGCCGGTTAAACGGATCGGAATTTCAATGGTTACCGGTTTGCTTTCGTTCAGTTCCATAAAATCCACGTGCAGAATTTCGCCGGTTAAGGGATGAAACTGCAGGTCTTTCAATACCGCCTGCGCTTTGGTGCCGGCAATGTCTAAGTCGATGAAATGAACTTCGGGCGTATACACTACCGATTTCAAATCAGCTGCGGATACTGCAAAGTGGGCTTGTGCAGCGCCACCATACAAAACTGCAGGCACCTGTTGTTGGTAACGCAGTTCCTTGGCATCACGTTTCCCTACGTTCTCTCTCGGAGAACCGCTAATAGCAATTGATTTCATTTTATATTTGTTTTTATTGTTAGCCCCGCATCAACCCTCCATTTAAGAAAGGGTTTTAACAGGATATTTTTAATCTTTTTCTCTAAATAATACTTTCGTCCTCCATGAACTATAAGCTGTACCTAATCCACCTTAAACAGCTGGCTGATAGAGCCATGCTCATTTACATTCATTATGGCACGGGCAAATAGTTCAGCAGTAGATAATACCCTTATTTTACTGCTTTCCTGTTTCAGCGGGATGGTATCAGTTACAATCAGCTCGGTTAAAGCCGAATTTTCAATCGTTTCATACGCCTTGCCCGAAAGCACCGGGTGGGTACACACCGCTCTTACACTGCGTGCGCCACGCTCCATAATTAAGCCTGCGGCTTTTGACAAGGTACCGGCCGTATCGCAAATGTCATCAATCAGTACAATGTCCTGACCGGTAACATCACCGATAATGGTCATCGACTCAATTTCATTGGCCCGCTTACGGCGTTTATCGCAAATTACTACCTCGGCATTAAAAAACTTGGCAAAGGTACGTGCCCGGTACGAACCGCCCATATCCGGCGAAGCTATCGTCAGGTTAGGCAGGTTCAGGCTTTTAATGTACGGTACAAAAATTACCGAAGCATCCAGGTGATCTACCGGGATATCAAAAAAGCCCTGTATCTGGGCGGCGTGCAAATCCATCGTCATTACCCGGTGCGCGCCTGCTGCGGTGAGCAAATTAGCTACCAGTTTTGAACTGATGGCTACGCGGGGTTTATCTTTACGATCCTGACGTGCCAGGCCAAAATACGGGATAACTGCAGTAATGTAATGCGCTGAAGCACGGCGGGCCGCATCAATCAGCATCAGTAATTCCATCAGGTTATCGGTAGGCGGGTTGGTAGATTGTACGAAAAAAATATCGCAGCCCCGTACCGACTCATTGATATGCGGCTGAAACTCGCCATCGCTGAAACGCGAAACGGTTAAATCGCCCAGTTCGCGGCCGTAAGCGGCAGCTATCTTGGTAGCCAGCATCTGCGAACCTGAACCGGCAAATAACTTAACAGAATTAAACTGTAAAGGCATCTCTTTTGGATTTCTAATTTCTGAAGTTTCAGTTAATACCTACTACGGTTGTTAACCTTATTTCTGCAATCGCATACCTGTAAAAAACAATTCGGATTTCGATTTTTCGTCATCCGGACCTGAATCCGAAGTTGAAAATGCGAAATCCGAATATGATTTGTTGCCCGACCAGGATTCGAACCTAGACAAACGGTACCAAAAACCGTCGTACTACCATTATACTATCAGGCAAGCCTGTTTCGGTCAGCGTCCCTTCCGAAATCGAATGCAAATATAGGAGTAAAAACGTATTGTAAAAAAGATTTTTGAATTTTTTTGAGGAGGTGAAATTTTACGGGTGATACTGGGTGTAAATGATTATAAAAGGGGCGTTTCAGCCTATGTTCGGTGTTATCACCCGCCCACTCAAGCACCCGCGCTTGAGCACTTTGCAAGCGGCTCTGCTACAAGTTTGCTCAAGCATGGACGCTTGAGCGGACAAAATTTAACCATGTTTGAACAGGCTAAAATGGAAGATCATCTTCATCATCTGGTTGTTCATATTCACTATATGAAAGCCATAATTCAATCCAATCACTCCTTTTATAAAATTTTAGTTTATCATCGTTATCAAAAACTTGACTATTAATCATAATTATAGATGAAACCTTATTTGTTTCTTTAACAAAAGCATACGAATCATCTTGTGGGATATAACTTCTAAGTTTAAAATGGAATGAGTTTAAAAGTTGCTCTAAATCATTAAGATTTTCAATATAGAAGTTGAAAGAGATTCCGAGTAGTACTTTGAGT
>CAXTCH010000018.1:7458-17718 GCA_964241945.1 uncultured Mucilaginibacter sp. | reverse complement strand
CCCCTCGTCTCTTGCTTCTAACTTACTTATTCGCAGCTAACCCGGTTTTTTCCAGCAGCTTAGCGCTTTCTGCCAGGCGGATAAACTCAGAGCGGTAACCGTCTTCATCCTTATCTTTGGCGTCTTTGGCAATAAGAATGGCCTGGTCAAAGGTAGCCTGTTGCTTGTAGGGCGACTGGCGCAGCAGCATCCCGGTTTCGGCTACCGCGGCGGCAAACCGAAAGTCGGCGCTGGTTTTGCCAAAGGCTTCGGGCGCGTCATAGACTACCTTCTGGCTCAACTTGCTCACCATAGATTCGGGCTGTTTGTAGCGGAATTTAACGGTCAGCATTTCATTAGATACCGATGGTACGTTGCCGGGTATCCGGGCCATGAGCTGATACTTCAACGGATCTACCGTTGGCGCAAACGGGTCTTTAGCACCTGCCGGGATAATTTCATAAAAAGCGGTAACCGTATGCCCGGCGCCCATGTCGCCGGCATCTTTCACATCATTGTTAAAATCTTCTTTATTCAGCAGCCGGTCTTCATAACCCAGCAGGCGGTAGGCTTCTACTTTAGTGGGGTTAAATTCTACCTGTAATTTTACATCCTTGGCTACCATAAACATAGTGCTGCCAAACTCCTTCACCAGTTTGTTTTTGGCCTCGTCCAGGTTGTCAATGTAAGCGTAGTTGCCGTTGCCTTTGTCGGCCAGGGTTTCCATTTTGGTGTCTTTATAATTGCCCATGCCAAAGCCCAGTACCGACAGGTGCACATTGCTTTGCCGTTCGCGCTCAATCAGGTGCTCCATGTCTTCATCGCTGGAAGCGCCGACATTGAAATCGCCGTCGGTAGAGAGAATGACCCGGTTATTGCCGCCGGTTATAAAGTTTTCGCGTGCAATTTTATAGGCCAGCTTAATGCCTTCGCCTCCGGCGGTAGAGCCGCCGGCGCTCATGCCGTCAATGGCTTCGTTGATTTTGGTTTTGTCGCTGCCGGGAGTGGAGGGCAGCACCAGACCTGCATTGCCGGCGTAAACCACAATAGCTACCTTATCCTGCGGGCGCAATTGATCAACCAATAGCCGCATGGCGGTTTTTACCAGTGGCAGCTTGTTGGGCATATTCATCGAACCGGATACATCGATGAGGAACACCAGATTAGAAGGCGGCAGCTTACTGTTATCCATAGTGCGGGCCTTAAGCGCAATGCGCAGCAGGCGATGAGCGGGATTCCACGGGGCGGTGGATAGTTCGGTATGAATGGCCACCGGTTCGCCATTGGTAGGGGCAGGAATATTATATTTAAAGTAGTTGATCATCTCCTCAATACGTACCGCATCGGGCGGCGGCAGTTGTCCGTTGTTGATGAAGCGGCGCACGTTGCTGTAAGATGCGGCATCTACATCTACCGAAAAGGTCGACAGCGGATTCTCTTTAGCGGTTTGAAAGCTGTTATCTTGGATATATTTGTACGATTCATCTTCTGGTTGGACCAAGTAGCCGTTTGAATGGGTAACGGCTATACCTGAAACCTTGCCTTGCAGTGCCTGTACCGGCGAGGCTGTGCCGCGTATATGTACTACCTGCGAAGCACCGGGCGCCCCTGTGTTTATAGATGCGACCGAACCTGTTATATCCATCTTTTTTTGAGTAGCGTACCCCATCACCACAACCTCATTTAAGCTACGGCTTGCCGGCTTCAGATACACATCTATTTGCGTGCGGTTTTTGATTTTAACGGTTTGCGCTTCATAGCCGATAAATATAAACTGTAGTTGTTTTACCTCATGGGTTACATTCAGGCTATAATGGCCTTTCAGGTCGGTTACTGCACCGTCGGGTTTACCCACCGCCCGTATGGTTGCCCCCACAAGGGGTTGTTTGTCATCGCTGGCATACACTGTGCCACTAATGGTTTGAACAGCTTGCTGCGCTAAGCCGCGGCAACTGATAAAGAGAAATAAAATTAAGCTGAGCTTTTTCATAATCGGTTGTTTGTTTTGCTGTAGGATGCAGCACGATACAGATTTCCATAAGCGGAATAAAAAAATTATTTTCAGCCCGCCAATATGGGTCTATTCAGCAGGAGGATGCAGCCGGTAGCAGCTACGGATGAGGAGTTGTTGCAAAACTACCGCAGCAGTGGTAACCTGACGGTGCTGGGTAAACTTTATGAACCTTATATGCCTTTGGTATATGGTGTATGCCTTAAATATTTGCAAAATGAAGAGCAAAGCAAGGATGCCGTGATGCAGATATTTGAAGAGCTGGTACACAAAGCGAGGCAGCACGAAATAAAACAGTTCAGGAGCTGGCTGTATGTGCTGGCCCGCAACTATTGCTTAATGCAGCTGCGCAGCAGTAAAAGGATATCTGTAATTAATTTGGATGAGGTTATGGAATTCAATCCTTTTGTGCATCTTCATACAGCCGAAGGAAATGAAGAAGACCTGCAGGCATTGGAACGGTGTTTGCGGCAATTAAATGCGGCACAGCAGCAGGCCTTGCAGCTGTTTTATTATGAGAAGAAATGTTATAAAGAGATTGCCGAAACTACCGGCGGTACTTTAAACGAAATAAAAAGCTTTATACAAAACGGGAAGCGCAACCTGAAAATTTGCATGGAAAAAAGCCGTGGACAGTAATCGTATTGACATATCGCAGCTCAGGCAGTATCTGAACGGAGAACTGGATGCGAAAGCCATGCACGAACTGGAAAAACGCGCCCAGCAAGACCCCTTTTTAATGGATGCGCTGGAAGGGTATGAAGCAGTAAAACCTAAAGAAATGGATACAGTAATGGCTGGTTTACAGTGGCGGCTGCAACAGCGCACCGGGCCAAAAGAGAGAAAACTGATGCCTTGGCAGCGATTGGCAGCGGCGGTAGCCATGTTTATAGTTTGCGGGGTAGGGCTGTGGTGGTACCTGGCGCATCAAACCCCGCAGCAAATGCAGGTGGTGCAAACCCTGCGTCAGCCGGAGCTGCCGCCTGCGCCGACACAAAAGGCGGTTCCTCTGGCGGACAGCGCTGCCGTTCAGTTGCCGGTTAAAACCCAGTCTATAGCAGCGGAGGTTAAAAGAAAACCTCAACCGGTTACAGTAAAGCAGTCTGAAGCGGTACAACAATATACGACTGCAGAAGATGTTCAAAAAAATGTACCCGAACTTGCTGCTGCGCCTCAGCAGGATACCGCCATTAAAAACAATAGCCAGCAGGGTTATACTGCACGGCGCAAAATGGTGATTTTAGGGGCAGGCAGAAAGATACCTACCATAAAGCCGGATAGCCAGCAATTGATAAGTCAGCAGCTAACCGGCAAGGCAGACCAGGCTGATGTAGAGCTGGCGCCGGGTCAGCACCTGGTAACCGGTAAACTGCTGGACGGTGCGGACCGGCAGCCGCTTATAGGTGCGCTGATACGGGTGAAGGATATGCCGACCGGCGCCGTTACCGACCGCGATGGCAATTTTCGAGTTGCAGCACGCAGTAAGGATATGCTGGTGATCTCATCAACAGGTTATGAAAGCCGTGAAGTGAGTGCCGGGCATACTGACAGTGCCGCTATCAGCCTGCAGCCTCAAAAATCATCCTTAAGTGAGGTTATTGTGATGAATTACGGCATGCGTAGTAAGCCGGTTACCAGGGCAGAGCCCCTGATGGGCTGGAAAGCTTATCAGAGTTATCTGGATCATGCCAAATCACCCGATAGGCAGACCGGGCATGTGAGGCTGGAATTTACTGTGAACCCCAACGGCGGTCTGGATGATTTTACAGTTACCGGCAGTCTAAGCGAAGCCGCCGATCAGGCGGCTGTCAATCTGATAAAAAAAGGCCCGGGATGGCGCGGCAGTCCGGATGGCAAAGCAGAAAAGGTAAAGGTGAAAGTGAGCTTTGAATAGGGCTGCATTTGGTTCTGATAAAAAAAAGCTATCCGGTTTATACCGGATAGCTTTTTTTGTACAAGCACATGCTTATGCTGTATTACTAATTAAAATGTTGTCCGCTTTTGCTGCTTATACAGCTGAAATCCTGCAAAAATTAACACCACCGGAATCAGCAAATATACCCAGCTGTCCAGAGGGCAAACGCCGTAAGGGTCATCACCACCGCAGGGTAAGTCCTGCGCGCTGGCCAGGCCCGGCAGTAGCAGCAGCGTCAAAGCCACAACTACCTTTAATCCTGTACGTTTCATTATTGCTTTGTAGCGTATTTGAAATAATTTTATCATCACTGTACCTTTATAAATATAGATCTTCCGGCCGATGTGCCATCATTGTTTTTCAATTCAACCGTATATGCGCCCGGCGTAAAGGCGGACACATCCTGACTTAAACCAATACTGTTTACCTGTTTTTGCATCATCACCGCCCCGGCAGAGTTATATATACGCATTTGGTACGAAGGAGTTACATGGGCCATACTATCTTTGGTAATATTTAAATTAATATTGATGGTTTGCCGGGCCGGGTTAGGGTATACATTGAACAGGCTGTTATCGGCCATGCCATAGCTTACGCTAACAGGGGTTGAGTAGCTGATCTGGTCGTCGATATCACTCTGCTTTAAGCGGTAAGTATTTACCCCGGTTACCGGGTGGGTATCTATGTAAGTGTAAGTTGTGCTGCCGTCGCTCTGGCGAACATAAAGCGGCGAAAACTGGCTGCCGTCCTGCCGCTCAATGGTAAAGCCGGTGTAATTGCCTTCATTATACACTTTCCAGGTAAGTTGTACGCCGGCGCTTACTTTAGCGGCTGTAAAAGACACCAACTGATAAGCCGGTAATGCTTTGCGCGCAATTACCAGCTCAAACCGGTTGGCGCCAAAGCTGTTGGTATCCGCCCTGATGATATTGAAGTTATAGGTGCCATAGCGGCCAATATCCAACGAGTCTTTTTTGTATTTGTCGCGCAGCCAGATGGTATACAAGGTGGTATCCATATTGCGCAATCCTTCAATCTTTATGGCATACAGGCCATCGGTGGTGGCATTGGCATAAAGCTGAATGGTTTTGCCCTGCTTTTGCTCATAATCGCCCATGTGGTTAACGGCCGTGCGCAGTTGGTCTGCTGTATAGCTCGACATATAAACGGTAGAGGTAGCGCCGTCCAGGTCCATGGCATCACCTTCCTCATAATTGTCGGACCAGTTACTGCTGAAATAAATGCCGCAGTAATCATATATCGTACTGTCTTTTTCCAGCTTTACATATAAGCCGGTAAGGGTATGGCCGGCGGTTGGGTTAGCCGCCATTACCAGGGCGCTGCCGGTAAGCTGGGTACCGGCTGCTTTTTGCGTTTCTTTAAACGTGAATGTTTTTCCGGTTCCGGTTGCGTGCACAATAAAGCCCTCGCCGCTCACCGCATAGCCCGAAGAGGGTGCAGAAGTGCCACTGGCCGTGTAAGCTACATAAGCCTGGCTCGGGTTGCGATTGTTAAGCAGGTAAATAGCATCAATGCCGGTATTATCGGTGAGTACCGTGCTGAGATTTAATGAGCTGGCATATGGATTACCTAACATGTTAAACCCTGCTTTTGCCGCAATGAGCGCCGGGGTATTGTAGGACAGGTGACCGGCCGTGCTGTTGGCCGGGGTATACCACAAGGTTGCTGTAATAGTACCTTGGTTAAGGTAACCAGGTGCGGTCATCAACCCGTTTATTGGTGCACCGGCCGAAGCTAATCCGCTGGTACGGCTGTTGGGGCCTACATAATACATAATATAACCATTGCCTACCGGAACGCTGTAAGTACCACCATCCGTAAGCGTAACCTGGGTGCTGGTAATGGTAGTGATGCCCACGTTTTTTCCGGAAATAAAAGTAGTGTTACTGCTGGCCAGCTTTTCATTATAAAAATACACGGTAGGGTTGGCATTATACGCACTGAAACCGCCTGAAGTACCGCCGGTACCCGCAATAAAAGCCCCGGTGTAAGTGATGCCGTTAAGGGCATACCCTTTTAGGTAACTCAAACTAATGTAATTAGGCGCGGTTACTGAGGTGCTGGCGGTAGACGAAGTAACATTTACCGGAGAAGACAGTAAACGATAACCCCGATAGACGTATACACCGCCCGATACTGTACTGCCGCCGGTTAAAAAGCGCTGCACATACACCGTACCCAAAATAACCGGCAGGTTGGCGCCGGTAAGTGTGCCGCCATTGGTCAAATCATCAACCGCAGCCGAACCGGCGGCGGTTGACATCAGGGTAAGGCTGTTGTTGGCTGTAGCGTCCAGCCGTCCGCCGCTGGTGTTTAAATCCAGTATACCACCGGGGGCAATGTTATTGTAGCCTGATAAGGTAGCGGTTTTATCGGCCGTGGTGCTGCCACCGGTGGCAATGGTTAAATTATAAAATATAGTGCCGTTTACCACGTCCGTGCTATAGGTGCTGTTGGTATTGGTGCCTCCCGCAATCGTCTGGGCCGAGGTGCCGTTCATCAGGGTGGTAGTGGTGTTGGAAACCAGGTCTACGCTGCTGCCTGCCGAATTATTGAAGTCGCCTGCTACTTGTAAAGTACCGGTATTTACTTTTTTAGGCGAGGCACCGGTAAATACCAAATCGTTGCCATAAGTAACATTGGTGCTTACCACCTGCGTACTGCTGCCGGTGGTGCCGTCATAGGTTACCACACCGGTAATATCATCTGTGTCGGTATTGGTCCAGCTGCCGGCAATATTTACCGGGATAGACCCACAGGATAAGGCAGTGGAGCCTGAGAAACTACCGTTAATATCAATCAGGGTAATGCCGGTGTAGATGATGGTGCTGGTACTGCTGGTAATATCCAGGTTACCCCGCACCAAAAAAACGGAATTGTTATTGGCATTGCCGGCTGCATAAGTGGCCGGACCACCATTGATAGCAATGCTGGTGCCTGTAAATATTACATTAGGACATACATTACTGCCATTCGCGTTGGTTTTGTAAAGGTTGATGACCTGGTTAGCAGCCGTAAACTGAAGCGTAGCCGAAACGTTGATACTGTCGCTGGCATGCAGGTTAAATGTGCTGCGCGAAATGTAAAGCGCATTGGCCCGGATGGTTGCATAATAATTGGTACCCTCTACCAGTGAGCCGTTGGCATTAAAAATAGCATTCGCCTCTACAATAACATGGTTAATGGTACCACCGGTAAAGGTTACCCCGCGCGAGGTAGAAGAGGCGTTGTAGGTATTTACGATATCCAGCACACCCACGTTATTGCTTAAATTGAAGCTGCCGGTGCCAAAGCTTTGGGTATTGGTTGTACCATCCAGTATAATTTTTGCGGTGGCGGCAGTAGATGGGGTAAGGGTGCCGCCCCCGGTGATATTGCCTGACAGATACAAAGTACTGCTGCTGCCCAGCGTGATGGTGCTGTAACTGTTGGTGGTAATGTTATTCACATTGAGTATGCCATTGACAGCTACGTTACCTGTATTGGAACTGCTTGGCGTCATGGCTATGGTACCTGCGTTTAGCGTGGAACCGCTGTTCACCGTAAGGGTGACGGCCTGCGTGCTTCCGATATTAATGGTGGCAGGCGTACCCGACGGGGTAGAGCTGATGGTGGGCTGATTGGTAAAACTATTGCCGTTTCCGATGTTTACCACATCGCCGGTGGCCGGCACTGTACCGCCCGACCAGTTTGAAGGCGTATTCCAGTTAGAGTTAGTACTGCCTTTCCAGTAAATAGTGGCTCCATGGGCATAGCCCCCGGCTACAAGCATTATACCTGAAAGTAATGTTTGTAACAGCCGTTGGAGTAAGTTTTTTTTTGTTCTGATTTCCCCTCTGATGCAGCTAATCATACCAGTGTTCACTTACGTAAACCGGAACCGGTTTGTTACATGGCAGCTCTGTCTTTTAAAGGAGGTGGTCAAAGCTTTACCCGTTGTTAACATTTGTATTTCAAAATCCTTTCGACGGGTGGAAGGGACGGTGAGCCGGGAAAAAGCCGGTCAATTGAAATATTTACTGATAAGAAATATGTCTGAAAATAAATTAATCAGCGGTTATTATATTTTATTATAAGCGAACCAGCCCCAAAATAATAGATATTTAATATGATTCCGCTAACTATTCGAGTGTCTTTAACGTAAGTAGGGTCATAGAAGGAGCAGGCTGCAGGCCGGCACTTTCTGTTTCAACTTTCAACCCTTATTGATTTGAACTTACGGATTTTCTCATGCTTGCCTCAGGCTAAGCAGGTGTGCGGGCATAATGGCCTTCTTACATCCTGTAATTCCCGCCCGGGAACCATTGCTGATGACCGCGCCAACGTTGCGCCGGTTTCGTCCCTGCATCATTCCTCAATTTTTAAATCTTTAGATACCTGTTTACCGGCTGACCCTAACCGCTACTGTTTATGAAGATAAAATCACTTTTATTTAAATATGCAGTCGGCTTTTTTGTGCTGAACGCTGCAGGATGGGCAAGCAATGCAGCAATGGCTCAAACCGTATCTGCGCCAACAGATGCCAACAGCACAGCCAACACGGTAACCGCTTATTCAGCTGTAGGTACTTCGGTAAATATTACCGCTTCCTCTGCTGTAAGCGGGTATAGTACTACCAATAACCTGGCATTGAATAAAACCGCTACGGCTTCATCGCTGGAAAACGGTGCGCAATTCCCCGCTTCGGCAGTTACCGATGGTGCTACCACCGGCGGCCGGTGGTCAAGCGCGGCCACTGACCCGCAGTGGATTTATGTGGATTTGGGTGCCACTTATAACATCAACCAGGTAAACTTATACTGGGAAACGGCTTACGGCAAATCCTATCAACTCCAAACGTCAAATGATGCTTCTACCTGGAGTAACATTTACAGTACCACTACCGCAACCGGAGGAAATGAAAGCAGGACAGGTCTTTCGGGGTCGGGCAGATATGTAAGAATGTACGGAACCGTTCGGGGCACTTCGTATGGCTATTCGCTGTATGAAATGCAGATTTACGGAAGCGCTGCAATTGTGTATTCTCTTACTACCAATCCAAGCAGTTATTTTGCTATCAACTCAAGCACCGGCGCAGTTACCTTAAATTCGGCCGCTGTGGTGCCGGGCACTTACACCCTTGCGGTACAGGCGGCTTCGGGTACGGCAACAGGCAGTTCAACCTTCACGGTAACGGTAAATCCGGCTACACCAACCATATCGGGCAGCAGCAGCGGTTGTGCAGGCTCCGTGGTACTTACCGCATCGGCGGTGAATCCGGGCGGCGGCACGTACAACTGGTACAACGCAGCCACCGGCGGAACCGCAATAGCCACCGGACAGACTTATACACCTACGGTAAGCGGTACCTACTATGTATCCTATACCTCGGGCGGTATTGAAAGTGCACGGAGCGCCGGTAAAGCAGTTACGTTAACCGCCTTGCCGGTTTTATCCAGTGCGCCTACCGGTCCGGCCAGCAGTTTATTTTTGTCCTATCCCTTCACCGGCAACGCCAATGACGTATCAGGCAATGCCAACAACGGTACGGCACAAGGTTCGGCTCCGCTTACCACCGACCGCTATAACGCGGCCAACAGCGCCTATAGCTTTAACGGCTCCAGTCAGTATATTTCTACCACCACCTCGTATACCATGGCGGCCACGCAAAATTTTTCCATCAGCGTTTGGTTTAAAACCACTACGGCGGGCGGTATGCTGGTCGGCCTGGGTTCATCCCAGACAGGGGCAAGCGGATCTTATGATCGCCATATTTATATGAATAATTCGGGGCAGTTGTATTTCGGCGTGTATCCCGGCGGAGTGAAAACCATAAACACAACCGCCAGCTATAACGACGGTAACTGGCATCATGCGGTGGCCACCATTTCTACTACCAACGGCTCAAATTTGTATGTAGACGGCGCTTTACAAGCTTCGGATGCTACAATGAATACGGTGCAGGTATACAGTTCAAACGGATACTGGCGTATTGCCTATGACAATCTGAGCGGCTGGACCAGTGCGCCCACCAACTATTATTACACCGGCGCGCTGGATGATATCGCCATTTACAATACAGAACTTACAGCTTCGCAAGTATACAGCTTGTATGGTGCAGGCAGTACCCCGGTCTGTGCCGGTAACACGCTAAGTTTCCAGGCCAATACCGTAAGCGGCGCTACCTATTTATGGACCGGACCCAGCAGCTTCTCGTCAACGGCACAAAATCCAACCATAGTTAATGCGACCACGGCTAATGCAGGCACTTATACGCTTACCGTTACCAACTCGTCCGGGTGTTCCTATTCACAAACCGTTACTGCGGTAGTAAATGCCATCACTACGGGGGCCT
>CAXTCH010000018.1:0-7358 GCA_964241945.1 uncultured Mucilaginibacter sp. | reverse complement strand
TGTTCCTATTCACAAACCGTTACTGCGGTAGTAAATGCCATCACTACGGGGGCCTTCACTGCGCCAACGGCAATTGACCAGGGCAGCAATGCCTCCATCTCGCTTACCAGTACGTATGATGCTACGGCTACCTACGCATGGAACTTTGGCAGCGGCGCCAGTACGGCTACGGCTACCGGGCAGGGGCCTTTTTCAGTCAACTGGTCGTCCTCCGGGGTAAAAACCATAACGCTTACCGTGACCAACAGCAGCGGATGCGCAACGGTGACCACGCAAAATATTACCGTGAATGGTACCACTTACGGCAACTACGCTTACCGCATGCCTTTAACTTTAAATACCACCAACTTGGGCATCAGCAGTGATTTGACTAACTTTCCGTTTCTGGTCACCATTACCGATCCTTCGCTGGTGGTTGCTGCAAGCGGCTGCAGCAACAAGGTTCAATTTCCGGCCGGTTCCAGCTACGATTTTGCTTTTGTAGATGCCGTAGCCGGCGAAGTGCCTTATCAGGTAGATAATTACGACCCAGTAGCCGGAACTTTGCAGGTATGGGTAAAGCTGCCTACGCTGACCCGTTCGGTAAACAATACCTTGTCTTTCTACTTTGGTTCTAACACGGCCAATACGGCTAATACCCCAAGCAACGTTTGGGCTAGCGATTACCAGGCAGTATACCACTTTAATGAGGCTGCTTACACCGGAAGCGCCATTGACGGCACGGCCAACGGCCACACAGGTACCACAACCGGCATGACTGCCGCCGACCTGGTAGCCGGTAAAGTAGGTACGGCTTATTCCTTCAATGGTTCTACAAAAAAGATTGGCGCCAATACCGTTGCGGTTAGTGGTCCATTTACGCTGTCGGCATGGGTAAACCTGTCATCAACCGGACATGACCAAAAGGTAATCACCAATCAGGCAAGCGCCGGCAGCTCCACCGGTGGTTATAAATTAGGCGTTTATACTGATAATACCCCCGAATCAGAATCGGGTGCTGCCGTAAACAGAACCAGTACGCCGGCTTCGCCGGCGCTGGCTGCAAATACGTGGCATTATATCCAGAGTGTGTATACAGGATCGACCCTGAGCACTTATGTAGATGGTGTGCAATACAAAATAATGAGCACTACGACTAACCCAAGCGCTACCAATCCTTTATTTATTGGTGTGGGCGAAGGCGGTACTAATTATTATTTCTGGGGTTTAATTGATGAGCCCCGCGTATCAAACGTGGCCAAAACCGCCGACTGGCTGACGGCGGAGTACAAAAATCAGAACACGCCCGCCAGCTATACTACTGCTGGTACTATGGCTACTAATTATACCAATGCATCGGCTATTAAAGGAGGCATTACTTATACTACTACTGACGGGGTTAATTTTACTTACACCATCAATTCTACTACATCAAGTGGCACACCGCCTAATGATGGTACCGCTAACTTTATTATTAACGGCGCTTCAGTAACACAGCCGGCTGCCGCTACTATCTACCAACTTACTGTTAACAGCGCCGCTAAAATTAATCTTAACGGGCAAACGCTGAACGTGGGTTGTAACATTGTAAACAACGGTACCATTACCGACCAGTCTACCAGTGTTTCTACCATTAATTTTAATGGTGCAGGTGCAACGCAAACTTATACCGGTACTTCATCCAACACCATGCTGGTAGATAATCTGGCCATCAATAATACCAATGCATCAGGCGCGACCATTACCATAACCGGTGGTAACGTAAGCGTAGCCAGAACCTTAGATGTAAACACAGGCAACCTGGTAGTGAATAATTCAGGTAACGGCAGTTTAACCTTACTCAGCACGGCTGCCCAAACGGCCAATGTGGATATATTACCGGCTACCTCCAGCATTATAGGTAAGGTTAACGTGCAGCGGTTTATTACCGGTAACAGCAGTTCTAATTACCGGGGTTACCGTTTATTATCCACCCCGGTAAATATCACTTCGGCTACGGCCAGTGCAACCGGCGCCAATTATATGGACCTGAGCACCTTAAAAACCCCCTATACCCTGAACGGAACCACCTATTATGGTGCATTTACCGGGGGGACAGGCGCCGGTTTCAGCGTGACCAATGCTAATCCGACTATTTATTTCTTTAAGGAAACTGTGGCTAACAGCAACACCACTTTTACTTCGGGCAAAAATATTGGTGTTACCGGTATCAGTTCAGGCACGGTAACCCTTACTGATGGCACCACCTACAATATGCCGGTGGGTAATGGCTTTATTTTATACTACGTAGGTTCAACCAGCGGCCGTACCACGGGCGCGGCATCAGTAGTGCCCGATAATGCTACCATTACGCATGCCGGATACATCAATCAGGGTACCATTCCGGTAAACCTGTGGTATACGCCTGGCGGGGCTGCGCTGAATTCACTCAAATTATCTTACACCTCCACCTTAAGCGCTACCAGTAATTACCGGGGTTTCAATATGGTGGGCAACCCTTACCCATGTACCATTGATTTAGCTAAAGTATACAGCGATAATTATAACGCCACCAGCAACAAAATCAGCGGTAATTTTTATGAGCTGTATGATGTTGCCCCTAATCAAAAGTATGTGGTGTACAGTGCCGATGGTACCACCTCCAGCGCTACGCTGTCTTCACAATATGTAGCCAGCGGACAAGGCTTTTTAACGCTGGCTAACGCAGCCGGGCAGTCGCTCGTTTTTAAGGAAGATCAGAAAGTGGCCAGCCAGCAGCCTACAGGCTCGGCACTAATATTGAGTGCACAATTAAATAAGCCGGCTTTATCAGCTGCGGTGCAATCTGTAGCCGGCCAAATCAGCGGCCTGCACTTAAAAATGGAGAAGGACAGTACCCTATTTGACGAGTGCGGTATTTATTTCAGAAGCGACTGGGCCGATCAATTCGACAACGACGACGCTTATGACCTGGGCGGCATCAATTTAAAGGTAAGTTTGTCCAGCTATAGCTCTGACAAGGTACGTACGTCGATTAATAAAATGGGCGATTACACCAACGGTAAAATAGTAAAGTTATATGTAAGCGCTACCAGCGATGGGTTCTACAACTTAAACATGAACGCTATGCAGAATATCGATACGACTTTGTATGATATTTACCTGCGTGATAAATACAAAAAGGATTCACTGGATATCCGCCGCTACAAGCAATATAATTTTAACATTGTGCGAAGTGATACCAATAGTTTTGGCGCTAACCGGTTTGAACTGGTGATTATGCGCAGGGCGTTGCCGGCCTATCAGCTGGTATCGTTTAAAGGCAGCCGGGTAACCGGTGGGGCGCAGCTGGTATGGAAAACCTATAATGAAGGAAGCTATACCGGCTTTACCCTGCAGCGCATGGATGGCACGCAGCAGTTCGTCCCGATTTATCAATTACAGAGTGACGGCCATGGTACCTATACCTATCTGGATAAAGCTGCCGTAAATGGCATGAACCACTATAAGCTGATGAGTAATGATGTCAACAGCCAGACCACTTACAGCGGCGTTGTAAGCGTATTGTTGGGGGATGGCAATTCCGAGGGGTTGTTGCTGTCGGTTTTTCCTAACCCGGTAGCCAGCACCATCCGTGTTACTCTGACAGATGATAATGCAGCAGCCACTGCCGGTATCAACCTGCAGGTGCGGGTCATGTCCACTAACGGGCAGGTAATGAGCACCCTGAAATCATCCGGCAATATGGCCTCGGCCGATATCAGTCATTTAACGCCCGGCACCTACGTCATTGAGGCGATAGACTCACAAACCAAAAAGCTGTACGGGCGGAAAGTATTTGTGAAGCTGTAAAGCAAAAAAGCTCATCTATAAAACAGATGAGCTTTTTTGATATGATTACAATCGCCCGCGAAATTACAACGGAATATTACCGTGTTTTTTTCTTGGATGATTTACTACTTTATTCTCCAGCATTTTAAAAGCGCGGATCAGTTTATGCCGGGTCTCAGCCGGATCAATTACCTCGTCAATAAAGCCCCGCTCGGCAGCGCGGTAGGGGTTGGCAAATTTATCGGAATATAACTGTTCCATTTCCCGCCACTTGGCCTCCGGGTCTTCGGCCGCGGCAATCTGGCGTTTAAAAATAATTTCGGCAGCGCCTTTAGCGCCCATTACCGCAATTTCGGCCATCGGCCAGGCAAAATTCATATCAGCGCCAATGTGCTTGGAATTCATTACATCATAAGCTCCGCCATAAGCTTTGCGGGTAATTACAGTAATACGCGGTACCGTAGCCTCGCAAAAGGCATACAGCAGCTTGGCGCCGTTGGTAATAATGGCATTCCATTCCTGGTCGGTGCCAGGCAAAAAGCCGGGCACATCTTCCAGCACCAGTAAGGGAATATTAAAGCTGTCGCAAAAGCGCACAAAACGGGCGCCTTTGGTGCTGGCATTAATATCGAGCACACCCGCCAAAAATGCAGGCTGATTGGCCACCACGCCAATACTGCGCCCGGCCAGTCGGGCAAAACCAATCACCAGGTTTTCGGCAAAATCTTTATGTACTTCCATAAAGCTGCCTTCATCAATTACTTCCTCAATCACCTCGCGGATATCGTAAGGCTGCGATGAATTTTCGGGCATAAGTGCATTCAGCTTCGGCCGCATTTCGTTGCCTGCCTCATAGGGCAGGGCAGGGGCCGGTTCCTCACAGTGTTGCGGCGGATAGCTCAGTAATTTTTTAAGGTATTGTATACCCTCGAATTCATTGGCGCAGGCAAAGTGGGTAACCCCCGACTTGGTAGCATGGGTAACCGCACCCCCCAACTCTTCGGAACTTACCGTTTCATGGGTAACCGTTTTTACCACGTTCGGGCCGGTAACAAACATGTACGACGTATTTTCCACCATCAGGATAAAATCGGTAATGGCCGGCGAATACACTGCACCGCCTGCACAGGGGCCCATAATGGCCGAAAGCTGCGGTACTACCCCCGAGGCCAGCGTATTGCGGTAAAAAATATCCGCATAGCCGCCCAAGGATACCACACCTTCCTGAATACGCGCCCCGCCCGAATCATTAAGCCCGATCACGGGCGCGCCGTTCTTTAGGGCCAGGTCCATAATTTTACAGATTTTTTCGGCATGCGTTTCAGACAGCGAACCGCCAAACACCGTAAAATCCTGCGAGAACACATACACCAGCCGGCCGCCGATGGTGCCATAGCCGGTAACTACGCCATCGCCGGGGTAATGTACTTTTTCCATGCCGAAATCGGTAGAACGGTGGGCTACCAGCATCCCGATTTCTTCAAAGCTGCCCTCATCCAGTAAAAAATGCAGGCGCTCGCGAGCGCTGAGCTTACCTTTTTTATGCTGGCTTTCTATACGCGCCTGCCCGCCGCCGGCCAGGGCCTGCTGCTGTCGCTGGCGCAGGAGGTCTGATTTATTGTCCACTGTGTATCCGGTTTATAAAAGGTGTTTCTGCCGGCAAAACAAATTTCCGTTTCGCCCTGCAAACAAACCTATCTCTTTTTTGGTATATTTGCACCAGTGGCATCGCGCAATTTGAAAATATTCATCGGCACCTTATTCCTTGTTATTTTTTTAACAAAGGTTACGTCAGCCTTTGCGCCTGCTTTTTTTTATACCCATGCCAAAACTGCCCTGGCGGCCTCAACCGATCAGGACTTTAAAGGCGATGCCAAAGATGCCGGCGATAAGGAAGACGGCAAAGACAAACTGCCTGATACTGTCCTTGAACTGACAGGCATTTACACGTATACACCTTTATTTACAGCCGCTAATTTTTATTTTCACCAGCAGCAGCTGCTTTATCAGCGAAGTCACTATCCGGCAGTATTGCTGCCCCCTCCCAACCGGGCCTGAGTTTTATAACCCCTGCACGGGTTATTTCCTACACGTTAATTAATTTTTTTATTAATTTTACTTAGCTCCTGCCCGCAGAGGCTGAAGCTGTATAACCTTGTATATTACTTATGCTTAGGCAATTAAAGGAGAAACGCACACTAAAGCAAAATTTAATGCTTGCGTCATCCACCGCTTTTGTAGCAGGTATGACCAATGTGGCCGGTGTAATTGCATTTTTGGCTTTCACATCAAACGTTACCGGGCACGTAGCCACCCTGGCCCGCCACGTAGTGGAGCGGAACTTTCATGAAATCCTTACTTTTTTTATCTGGCTGTCGGCCTTCTTTTTCGGGGCGTTTGCTTCGAGTTTCCTAATATGGTCGGTAAGGCGTAAAAGCGGGTACTGGGCTCACGCCATTCCGGTACTGCTCGAAATTGTGATACTGCTTATTGTAGCGGTTTACGGTCATCACTTTTATACCGAAACCCGTACCGAGCGGGAAATTATTATTGCTGCCATTTTGTTCAGCATGGGTTTGCAGAACAGCTTGGTGTCCACTATTTCGGGGGGACTAATCAAGACCTCGCACCTGAGCGGTTTGTTTACTGATTTTGGCAGCGAGCTGGCCGAGTGGCTGCACCCGCATACCGCCAAGAGCCATGTATTGCGCAACAAGCTGTATATCCGCGTTACCATTTTGGGCTTTTACTTTTTCGGAGGCCTGGTAGGCGCTTATATCTTCAATCAGTACGATTTTATGATCTTTTACCTGATACCTGCGGTGCTGGTTACCATTATCAGCTATGATTTACTGCCGCTGATCAAATATAAACTGAGCCGGCAAAGCAAAACTATTCAACATTCATCTGTTCATTAACAAATTCAAAAACCTTTTAAATAAAATTATATGTGTGCTCAACACCATAATCCGATACACGACACCAGCCATATTACGTATGATACTTTGCTGGAAGGAAACAAAACTTTTGTAAAGAAAATGCTGGACCAGGATCCGGCTTATTTTGAAAAACTGGCCAACGGGCAAAAGCCGCCTATTTTATGGATTGGTTGTGCCGATAGCCGTGTGCCGGCCAACCAAATTACCAATACCCTGCCGGGCGAAATATTTGTACACCGCAACATAGCCAATGTGGTGGTACATACCGATATGAATATGCTTTCGGTACTGGACTATGCCGTTAATGTGTTAAAAGTAAAGCATGTAATTGTAGTGGGCCATTACGGCTGCGGCGGGGTACTGGCCGCCATGGGCAACAAGCAGGTGGGCATTATTGACAACTGGCTGCGCAATATTAAAGATGTATACCGCCTGCATGCCGATGAATTGGATGCCATTACCGATGACAAACAGCGCGGCGACCGCCTCGTAGAGCTGAATGTAATGGAAAGCGCAAGCCACGTAGCCGAAACTTCCATAGTGCAGAATGCATGGAGCAACGGGCAGGAACTGGGGGTTCATGGCTGGGTGTACTCACTTGAAACCGGCTTTATCAAAGACCTGCAGGTA
>CAXTCH010000017.1:0-17738 GCA_964241945.1 uncultured Mucilaginibacter sp. | reverse complement strand
GGCTTCAGTAAAACTTTGGGGATAGCCGGTTTCCCGAATGGCGAGGCCTTCCGGCTAGGCAGTGCTGAGCCTAAAATTTATATTGCCCGTTTGTACCTCCCCCAAAATTTTCAATGGGGTAAAGATATGGATACGTTAAGCGATGACCTTAACCAACTGGCCGGCTTAAAAAGCAAGCGCTACTTCTCCATCACCGCCGGTAAATGGGGCATGGCTGATTATTTTGACGGCAACGAATTCAGCCATGATCCGCGCACACAATTTATGAACTGGGCGCTAATGGATAACGGCGCCTGGGATTACACGGCCAATACCCGAGGCTACGTAATTGGCGCTTATGCCGAAATGGGTTTACCCAACTGGACCTTCAGGTATGCTTTCACCATGTCGACCACCACTGCCAACGGCTCCATCTGGGACGAACGCATCGGCCAATCGCATACCCAAACCCTGGAGGTGGAGAAACGCTATACCATTAACGGACAAAAAGGTACGGTACGCGTATTGGTCTTTATCAACAACGGCAAAATGGGTAACTACGACCATGCGCTGGCTTTTGCGGCGGCGACTCATACCCAACCCAACATTGATACTGTGCAGGCGTATGGCAGCCATAAATATGCCTTTGGCATTAGCGCTGACCAGTACCTGAGCAAAAACTTTGGAGTGTTTGCCAAAGCCAGCTACAACGACGGGCATACTTCTACCTGGTACTTTACCGAAATTGACCGCTCGGTGAGCTTTGGCGCTACGCTCAAAGGCAGCCAATGGCACCGCAACGATGATGAACTGGCGCTGGCTTTTATAGGCAACGGCCTGTCAAAACCGCACCGTGATTACCTGGCCGCCGGTGGTTACGGATTCATTATCGGGGATGGCCGCCTTAATTATGCGCCCGAAATGATTGCCGAACTTTACTATAAAATAAACGCGTACAAAAAGTTATTCTGGTTATCGCCTGATTATCAATTTATCCTGAACCCGGCTTATAACAAAGACCGCGGGCCGGTGCATGTGTTTTCACTGCGGCTGCATGCGGAGTTTTAGCAATATGCAAACCTGCAGCTGACTTATGCTGATCCCAGAAACTTCTCTCGTGTAAAATAAAATATTACGTATTAAAGTTATATCAGTATCATGAAAAACTTTACCTTCTTCCTTGCTTTACTGTTATGCACGGCCAGCGGTTTTGCGCAGGTAAAACAAACCGTAACCAGTTCATCGGTTACCTACGCTATAAAAAATATGGGGATTAACAGTACCGGCACTTTTGGCGGTTTGCAGGCCGATATTGTTTTTGATAAAAACCATCTCGACAGCAACCATATAGATGCTTCTATTGATGCAAGCACCCTCAATTCGGATAATACCATGCGCGATAATCACCTCAAAAGCGAGGATTATTTTGATGTGGCGAAGTATCCGAAGATTACTTTGAAATCCACATCCATTAAACACAACAGCGGCAATAATTACACTGGTATGTTTAATGTTACAATAAAAAGTAAAACAAAGGAGATTGCTGTACCTTTTACCTATACCGAAACAGGAAACCAAGGCACATTCAATGGTGTACTTACTGTGAAACGAGCAGATTTTGGCATTGGTGGTAAAAGCATGATGATGGCGGACGATGCGAAGGTTACTATTGAGGTGAAAACCACATTTTAGCTTACAATAACATTATGGGCAGCTGTATATCCGGCATTGGCACCGCAAACCCCGAATTTAGCGCTTCGCAGCAAGAAGCCCTGCAGTTTATGATTAAGCATTCGGGCTTAACTGAACAGCAGAATTTACGCTTGCAGAGTATTTACGAAAGTTCGGGCATTGACCGCCGGTACTCTGTAATACCGGATTATCAGAAAAACAGCGCTCAGGACTTCACTTTTTTTGAAAACTTTCAGGGTGAGGCGCTTTATGCCACCACAAAAACCCGCCAGCTGTTTTATCAGCAGGAAGCGATTAAAATAGGGGTAAATGCCGCCCGGAATTGTGCTGCCCAATTTAATACCGATATTTTTGAACAGGTTACCCACCTGATAACCGTAAGCTGCACCGGCATGTATGCCCCCGGGCTGGACATTGACCTTGTGGAGCAACTCCACCTGAAACGTACTACCGAACGTACCTGCGTAAATTTTATGGGCTGCTATGGTGCATTTAACGGCTTGAAAGTGGCTGATTATATTTGCCGCGCCGACCCAAAGGCTAAAGTGCTGGTGGTTAGTGTGGAGCTTTGCACCCTGCATTTTCAAACCACCCAGGCAATGGATACTTGGGTAGCCAACGCCCTGTTCTCGGACGGTGCTGCGGCGGCATTGGTGGAAAATAGCGCCAACCGCATTTCGTCAAATGCGGGGCTTGAATTACAAACCTTTTACACCCGGTTTATGCCGGAAAGCCGCAACGAAATGGGTTGGTATATCGGCAATACCGGCTTTGAAATGAAGCTTACCCACAGGGTACCCCGCCATATTCACGACCATATTAAAGAGTTTACCCATCAAATGCTCGGCAAAGCCGGCTTACAACCCCAGGATATAGGCGGGTATGCGGTGCATCCGGGCGGCCGTAAGATACTGGAGGCGGTAGAGCGGGCGCTGGACTTGCCAGAAGAAAGCAATGCATATGCTTATGATGTGTTGCGCGAATACGGCAACATGTCATCGGCAACTATTCTGTTTGTGCTCAATAAGCTGCTCCGTTCCGGAGATTTGCAACATGAACATGTGGCCAGTTATGCTTTCGGGCCCGGATTAACGGTGGAGGGTATGGTACTTAATTTGCAATAAGCGGTAATTACCATGAGTAATGATGTAATTATTGCCGGCGGCGGACTAGCAGGCCTGTTTAACGCCTTGCAGCTGAACCGTGCCGGGCTGCAGGTTACCCTGATTGAAAAAAAATCTTACCCTTTTCATCGCGTGTGCGGCGAGTATATTTCCAATGAGGTACTGCCTTTTTTTGATAAGTTAGGCATCGATATATCGCCGCTTAATGTATCGCACATTAACCGGCTGGAGATTACTTCTGTATCCGGTCGCAAATTTTCCCAGCTGCTGAATTTAGGTGGATTTGGATTAAGCCGCTATACTTTTGACCACTTTTTATACCAAAAAGCCAAGGCTGAAGGTGTAAACTTTCTGTTGGATACCCATATCAACGATATCCGTTTTGTAAATAATCAGTTTGAAGTGGTGCTCCCCGACCAGACGCTTACTGCTCCCTTGGTCATCGGCGCTTTCGGCAAACGCTCTAATTTGGATAAGCAGCTCAACCGCCGCTTTTTTTACCGCCGTAGTCCGTATGTTGGTATTAAAGTACATGCAAAAATTAATTTCCCTGATAACCTGATTCAGTTAAACAATTATAAAAGCGGCTATTGCGGTGTGGTAAAAGTAGATAACGACAAATGGTGCCTTTGCTCATTGGTGCACCGCAACGATGTGCGCAAATATGGTGGCTTGCCGGAGGTGCAGGAACACATTATCTGCCGGAACCCTTACCTTAAAGAACTGTTTGACCATGCTGAGCTGCTGATGGATAAACCGGAGGTGATCAATGAAATTTCGTTTGAAAAAAAACAACCGGTAGAACAGCATATTTTAATGAGCGGTGATACCGCAGGGATGATTGCCCCCCTGTGCGGCAACGGCATGACGATGGCCATCCACTCTTCCAAATTGCTTTCCGAAACTTTGGTACAGCATTATCAACCCGGCAAGGCATTCAGTTTAACACAGCGCGCAGCGCTTGAGCATGATTATACCCGTGCTTGGAACCGGCAGTTTGCCCGGCGGCTATGGCTGGGGCGAAAGCTGCAGGATTTGTTTGGCACCCGGCAGGCCATTGAACTGGCCATCGGCGCCGCCAATATAATGCCGGGCATTACGCCTTATTTAATTGGCAAAACCCACGGCAAACCATTTGCCTGACGGATGCTTTATATGAAACTATTTTACAACCATCCTGTCATTTTAGCGGTAGCATGAAATCTTTTGCAGTGTACTTCTCTGTAGCAAAAGATTTTTCACTATCGTTTATCATAACAGGGATATTAAATTTTATATGCCCTCATGATAAACCTTACCCGGCGCGTTGATGAAGCCGAAATTATGGATGACCTGGATTTGCCGGCGGCCGAGCTGAATCCGGTATTGATAGGCTTAAGCAACCTGAACGCCTGGTTTGGCGGTCATAGTATGCTGATTGAGGCCTTGAAACGTTTTCCGGTACAAACAGGCAACCATATCAGCGACTGGGGATGTGGCGGTGGTGATACCTTAAAAGCTACCGCTATATGGGCAAATGAGCAAAAGCTGAAGCTTACTTTTACAGGTATAGATGCCGCTTTGGCTGCCGTAACATTTGCCCGTAAAGAAACTGCTGCTTATAACAATATCCGTTACCTGCGAACCGATGTAATGAACCCCGAATTACAGAACAAGGGCTTTGATATTATAATTTCCAGCTTGTTTACACATCATTTTGCCGATGCAGAATGGGTAGCGCTGGTAAAGCAGATGTACCAGTCGGCCCGGCGGGGTATTATTATTACCGATGTGCACCGGCATTGGTTATCCTATTACGCTATTAAGTTTTTGGCCAGGTACATTATCCGCAACAAAATGATGATGTATGACGGGCCCCTATCGGTAAAACGCGGCTTCAAAAAACAGGAGTTGAAAGCGCTGCTGGCACAAGCCGGCATTACCCGTTACCGCCTGCAATGGAAGTGGGCTTTTCGCTGGCAGCTAATCATTTATAAAGGGTAACTTTAACTTAATCTATAAACCCTACTTTTGCTCATTATGAAGCTGAGGGTCCTTATCTTAATCAATGCCAGTGCGGTAGCTATTACAATTACAGCAGTTAATTATTATTTCAGGCATAGCTGGTACGATGCCGCTGTTACTTTTTCCGTGAGCTTTATTACCAGTTTCCTGGTATTTTATTATCTCATCGAGAAATACATTTACTCAAAAATCAAGCTTATCTATAAGCTTATCCATAACCTGAAACTGGGTACCGACCTGCGTGATGCCTTGGGTGAGCATATTATGAGCGCTGACCCGATTAACGACGTCGAGAAAGAAGTAAAAGACTGGGCACGCGAAAAGAAAATCGAAATTGACGAGTTGCGCCGGCAGGAACAATTCAGGCGGGAATTTCTATCCAATATTTCGCATGAATTTAAAACGCCTTTGTTTGCTATTCAGGGTTATATTGAGGCGATACAGGATGACGAACTGGAAGATAAAGACATGGCCATTCAATTTCTGAATAAGGCCTCACGGAATGTAGACCGGTTAAGTTATCTGATTAAAGATCTGGACGAAATTTCGAAGCTGGAGTTGGGTGAGATGCCTATCAATTTCACCAAATTCAGGGTTAGCGATTTAATTAAAGAGGTTTTTGAATCTTTAGAGATGAAGGCCCGGCAGCACCAGAGTAAGCTGATTTTCAAACAAAAGTACGACGAACCCTATAACGTATACGCCGACCGTGAGAAGATACAGCAGGTACTGGTAAATCTTATCGACAACTCGTTCAAATACGGCAAAGAAGGCGGCAGTACGGCGGTAAGTTTGTTCGAACTGCACGACCAGATACTGGTAGAAGTTACCGATGATGGTATCGGCATTGAGGAAAAATATCTGCCCCGCCTGTTTGAGCGCTTCTTCCGTACCGATTTAAGTCGCTCACGGCAAATTGCGGGTTCAGGTCTGGGGCTATCTATTGTTAAGCACATTATTGAAGCTCACAAACAAACTATTAATGTGCGCAGTACCGAGGGCTTGGGTTCTACTTTCGGCTTCACGCTGCAAAAAGCCAAGCAACCGCCTTTTCCAGGGTTACCTGTGTTAAATAATTAACATAAATTTAACACTTAACACTAAATTAACATTGCGAACATACCTTTGTAAAACAGATAAGACTTTACATCATGTCATTAAACAGCATATTTCAGTACTTTGTACCTAAAGACAAAAAGATATTTTTCCCGTTGTTTGAGCAGGCTGCCAGTAATGTAGTAACCATGGCTACGGTATTGGTAGAAGCCGTAAATTCAAAAGAAGCGGCCACACGCGAGGAATTATATAAGCAAATTGATAAACTGGAAAACAAAGGCGACGACCTGACTCACCAGATTTACCTGGAACTTGGCAAAAACTTTATTACCCCTTTCGACCGCGAAGATATTCATTCACTGGCTACCGCAATTGACGACGTAGCCGATTACATCCAGGGCTCGGCCAACCGCATGAGTTTGTACCGGGTAGATGATATTACCGAGCCTATACAAAAATTATCAGACCTGATCCTACAGGCTTCTACTGATTTGGAGAAAGCCGTGCGTGAACTGAAGGACTTAAGAAATGTGCGTAATATCGCCGATTCCTGCATCCGCATCAATAGCATAGAAAATCAGGCGGATTACGTATTCGACCGCGCTGTGGCCGATTTGTTTTTATATGAAAAAGATCCGCTGCGGGTGATCAAATACAAAGAAGTATTGGCAGCCCTGGAAACGGCTACCGATATGTGCGAAGATGCAGCCAACGTAATGGAATCTATTTTAGTGAAAAACGCCTAAGCCCAAAAAACAGATTACACACCGATGGTTACCACCCTGCTTGTTATTGTAGTTGCCCTTGCACTTATTTTTGATTTTATTAACGGTTTTCATGATGCGGCCAACTCGATTGCCACTATTGTATCTACCAAAGTATTAACCCCTTTTCAAGCTGTATTGTGGGCAGCCGCTTTCAACTTTTTAGCCTACTTTTTAATTAAGGACCATAAGGTGGCCAACACTGTAGCTAAAACCGTGCATGAAAACTTCATTAACATGCATGTAATTTTAGCCGGATTGATTGCTGCCATTACCTGGAATTTAATTACCTGGTGGTTTGGTATACCGTCGAGCTCGTCGCACACACTAATTGGCGGTTTTGCCGGCGCCGGCATGACCTATGCGCTATTTTTGGGGATTAACCCCTTAGGGGCTGTGAATATGCACTCCATTCTTACCATTGCCGCCTATATTGTGCTGGCACCATTTATAGGTTTGGCTATGGCTTATATTATTACCATCATCATTTTGCACCTGAGCAAAAACTCGCGCCCTGCGGTGGCCGAGCGCTGGTTTAAAAGCGCCCAGTTAATTTCTTCAGGGGCATTGAGCTTTGCGCATGGTGGTAATGATGCGCAAAAGGTAATGGGCATTATTTACGTAACCCTGATTGCCTCTAAAGTAATCACCACCGGGTCTCACATGCCCGACTGGATTCCGCTGGCTTGCTATAGCTCCATTGCACTGGGTACCATGTCGGGCGGGTGGAAAATTGTAAAAACGATGGGTACAAAAATTACTAAGGTAACCCCGCTGGAAGGCGTAAGTGCTGAAACGGCAGGCGCCATCACCCTGTTTGTAACCGAGCGCCTGGGCATCCCGGTATCTACCACGCATACCATCACGGGTTCTATTATCGGTGTAGGCTTGACCAAGCGTGTATCTGCCGTACGCTGGGGCGTAACCTTCAACCTGATTTGGGCCTGGATTATTACGATTCCAATTTCAGCTTTAATAGCGGCTGCCGTGTTCAGTATTATTCACTTTATCGGATAGTCAGCCTGTACATCATAAAACAACAAAGCCCGGCAATCCACTGCGCCGGGCTTTATCATTATATAAAATTCCTGATTAAGTGCCTCAGGCGATATGCAGCTCCTGCTTTACCGCTTTCGGCTTTGCCAGCCACCAAGCCAATGCTATATTAGGCACCCAGCACAACCAGGCTACCATGCGGTAGGCGTGTATAAAATCGAGATGACCTGCGCCTATCAACAAAGGCAGCCAAAGGCGCAGGGTAACAGCGGCAAAAGTAAGGCTGTAATTTAAAATCATCCAGCGGCGATGTTCGGCTACCTGCCCTTGGCGGATGCTTGCATAGGCCATGATATCGGTAAACAGCCACAACATAGCCAGTGTAGCAAAACCGTAAGCGCAAACTAAACCACCGGTAGCAAAAAAGGCTACGTACAAGCCGGTGATGCCACTTATGCCCACAACTATTGCATACACACGGCCAACCACCTTATGCAAGCCTAGCCGGCGTTTACGGCGTTTGGCATTAAACTGCGTCCATCCTGTCAGCAGTGCCAGACCACCGGTGATGATATGCACAAAGAAAGCAGTACTCCAAAGCGCATTATTCAACAACACATGAGGCTTGCTATGCAACAGGCCGTGAGTATACACATCGGCACCTAAATACATCAGCGGGTACCAGCCGATGATCACTGCACATATAGCTGCTGCATTACGGGTAAACTGGTTGAGTTTCATAGCTTTGGTTGTTTGATAATACTAAATTAGCATCCTACCACTTTCAGCTATATACTAAAGCGGTAAACCACAGCTTTTTAACGGTGAACGAGAGAGTCAGTCGGTTAAAAAGCCATAATTTACCACTACCATTTATAGGATTTACCGATTATTGCGCCGTCCGCTTCAACGTAGCATGAATAGGCGTATTATCATAAGTAATATCCAGCGTAACCGAATCGGTATAATACTTTCCTTTATGCTGCACATCCATACCATTCATGTTCACACTGAATGAAAACTCGCTGCCGTTAATTTTACCGTTTTCAATATTTGACGTTCCGAGCGGACTTTCGGCGGTACCGGTTACCTTGCTGCCGTCGGTTTTAAAGGTGTAGGTAAGCGGGTATTGATTTCCATCGGGCGCATTTACCATACCGGTCCATTTACCGGTTAAATCGGCAATGGCGGCAAAGCCAATGCTCAGGCTGCCTACCAGCAGCAAAAGGAGTACTAATTTCTTTTTCATAGGGCAATATTTTTTTTAATAAATATAAATAAGATTTTACAGAAAGCCTGCGTATGGCAAACAATAACTCAACACTTAAATTATATAATCCATGAGCACATCTAATTCTACCCCAACTGCCTTGCTGATTATGGATTATCAGACCGGCATTGCCGATAAACTGCCGGTGATTGATACCCTGGTAGAAAAAGTAACCCAAGCTGCCGGCGCTGCGCGCCAGGCCAGTATCAAAGTAATTTTTACTAAAGTAGGCTTTCAGGACGGGCATCCTGAAATTGGTGATAACAGCATGCCTTTCTTTCAGCAAGTGAAAGAAAAGAATATGTTTGCCGGCGAGCAAAGTAAACTACTTCCGCAATTACAGGTAGGGGCCACAGATGCGGTGATTGATAAAAAACGTTTTGGCGCATTTGCCGGCAGTAACCTGAGCCTTATCTTGCATGCCAACGGCATTCAGCACCTGGTGCTGGCTGGAATACGCACAGCAGGTGTAGTACTCTCCACGTTGCGTTTTGCAGCCGATACCGACTACCGGGTGACCATACTGGCCGACTGCTGCGCAGACCCCGATCCGGAAATTCACAAAATATTGATAGAAAAGGTATTTCCGCTGCAGGCCGAAGTGATCAGCAGTGAGGATTGGATCAAGGGCTTATAAGGTTCTCCTGAAATAAAAGGTATAAAACAGCAAAGGTGCTTCCAGTGAAGCGCCTTTGCTGTTTTATATGTCGTTCGGTTAATTGGTTACCGAATCTATGGTAATGTCAAAAAATATGCAGCTCTGCGCCGGTATAGTGCCGGTTACTGTTGGCAACCCATAGGCCAGGCGAGAAGGTAAAATTACAGTTAACTGAGCGCCTGCGGATTTACCCAGCATAAGCGCTTGTTCGATACCCGTTAAATGACCGCTCGAATTACTTAAATAGTAGGTATCACTGGTGGCCGTAATACCAGTGGCTTCATTGTAGGTAGAAGGTATTGCAACTAACCCATTAAGCAATTGTGCCCGGTAATCAAAGGTTACAATAGATGAACTGTTGATATTAACCGGCCCGGTTCCGGCGGTACGTATTTTATAATACATGCCGGCATAAGTGCCTGAAGTGATTTTTGTGAAACCGCCGGCAATTCCTTTGGCTGCCATATACTTCTGAATACTGATATCATCGTAATTGTCAACTGTATTACTGTAAGTTACCCCGTTAAGCTGACTTAAATTATTAACCACATTGATGTAATAATCCAGAGACTGATTACCGTTTACCCGCTTGTTAGCCAGTGCAACACCGCCGGCAGTACCATAAGCCAGTCTCGAAGGGATTATTACCCTAAGCCGGGTGCCCATCCTACTAACCAGGTTTGCAAGCGCCAGCTGCAAACCTGCAGGCGCTATATCGCCCAAAGTATAATAGCTGTGGTTAGCTATTGTATCGGTTAAGGCGTAACTGCCGTCAACCGATTGCACGGTATACACATACGATAATATAGAGGAGTAATCTACAGGTGCGCCGGTTCCCTGGGAAAGTATTTCATAATAAATACCGCTGGTATCACCGCCCACGGTGTCCCGCTTCATATTGGAATATCCTTTTGATGAGATATAAGCCCTGATCTGCGAGTCGTCGTATTGAATGATGTTCTGCTGATTTTTATTTTTTTTGCAGGATATTAAGCCCGCTGTAAACAGTAAAAAGAGTAAGTATATAGAGTTTCTCATTCGCATTAGTTAGTTACATCATATAAAGTAATGGTAAAATCGAGCACAGAATTGGCTTTGGGCAAATTGGCATTGGGCTGCGGGTAGGGCCCGTAGGCAAAACGCGAGGCCATCAAAATACGGATGGTACCGCCTTTATTGCATTGGGGTATACACAAGCTCCAGCCCCTGATCATTTCACCCAGGGTAAATGAAGGGTAAATATTGGCAGTTTGAGTGAACACTGTATCGGCAGGCAGCACGCGCCCGGTATACCCTACGGTTACCAGTGTAGAACTGCTGTACAAAGTAGCTGTTGCTGAGCTATCGTCAAGCCTGTAATACAGGCCGGTGCTGTCTTTACTTTTAAAAGCCGACCTAAAATTAGCCAGATGATTGGCAGCTATATAATTAGTAATAATTTTATCATCAATAGCCGCCTGTGCTGCAATTGCAGTCCGGCTGCTTACACTACCCGTATCTTTTTTACAGCCTGCAAACAACATTATGCTTAATAAACTTACCAATAGCAGCCTGTGCATCAGTTTTTTTTGAAACGGCAAATTTATTGTTTTATCTATCAAAACAAGCAGCTTAACATTTTTTAACATATATAAATTATCTGCACCCGCATTATAACGCACTGCGCAGCAATAAATTTCTTGGATGAAGTAAAATTTGAGAAGGCGCCACAGCATCTTTTAATACCAATAATCAACCGAAACCCTGAAGGCTTATTCGGGCTGATAATCGGAAGTGAGCTGGTTGAGCTTTTTAAGCAGGTTAATAAGATAGTTTTTATCTTTTTCGCTGATGTGGTCGTTCAAATAATTATTGAACTCTTTGACTACCAGGCGAGCCATACGGCGCTTTTCGCGGCCTAATTCGGTGAGGTACACTTTAACTGAGCGCTTATCCCCCTGATTGGACTCCCGGTAGATGAGGCCCATGCCTTCGAGCTGGCTTAACATACGCGATAAACTGGTGGACTTGAGGCCCAGCAGGGCAGCTACCTGCGAAACGGTAGTCCCCTCCTTTTCGTCAATATTAATGAGCAGGTAACCAATAGACTGGGTGATGCCATGCTCGGCTACGAGCTGATTATAGCGGTTGGCCATGTTTTGCCAAACCACTTTTAAAAAGTAATCAATCGTTTCCTGATGCTTCATTCTGCTATGCAAGCATAGGGAAAGTTTTCAGGATTTGAAACACCACAGTAACATAAATTAAAGCTGTCCTGCACACAACCTTACCCACCTTATTTCAGCTTTAATTTATGTAAACAGGAACGCCGCCTGCAGCAGCGCTAACCCCGATGGTTTAATTTCTCAGTCAAACTTTTCGCGTTTAATGTATCGTCTGAACAGGTAATCCAGATAGCCTACGCTGATATAATCCAGAAAAGTCCAGTTATGAAAACGACGCTTTTTTAAAGTTTTTAATGTGCTGAAAAATAAAGTGCCTGCAATAAGCAGTAACGCCAGCGCTAAAAAAATAAGTCCGATGGTATTAAAAATATGCATAAGTCCAGGTTGTTTTTAGGAATATAAAACACATACTTCTTACGGGATAAAAGCCCGAATAGTTCTCTCGCCTGCAATATATTTTTACACAATATGTGTGAAAATCAGCCCTCTAATTGCAGGTATAACTATTTACTTCATTAAAAATAAACTTTCAAAATTCAGCTGTATTTATAACCGCAGCAACAATTGCAAGCTGGTACCATAGGCCTGGCCGATATTAAAACCGCTTATGGTATAAAAGCCGGATGCGTATACGCTCACCCTGCGCGAAATGGTATACCCGTAGTCCAGTTGTACGCGCAGATTGCGGTAATCATAAGTACTGCCCGAGTAATTACTTACTGACTGCACCTTGTTCGGGCTGGACGAAAATGTACCTGCCACGTCAACCAGTACCTGGTTGTATTTGTTAAGGTAATAACCAAAAGTGCCCATGTAATTAAATTGGGTAGGCCCAACGTTGGATGAATATTTACGAAAATCGGCATCCACATTATAATACCCGGCATGGCTGCCTATGGCTACATTACCCGTGTTGCTTAACCGCAGCTCGTTTCCGTAAAAGCCGTAACCTAAAGTTTGATTTGCTTTTTGTGAGTACGTAGGCACTATAGCTCCGGCATAAAGTGTGATATAATTTTTAAGATGATAGTTCCACAAAGCATAGCTCAGGCCCAGTTGCAAATCGCTGGTGCCAATGTTGTTAATAGTGCTGTTGGACTGCTTGATGATTTGGTAAGAACCTGGAAGATTGGCTATGATATCGAACTTACGCGATAAACCATAATCAATAAAAACGGCGGCCGAGTAAGCGCTAAACTTATTAGCGGAATTTTTATGGAAGTTACCATTACGGTCCCAGTAATTGCTTGAAAAGTAAGTGTAGAAGCTGGTGCCTACCATATACCGCTTTTTACCAACCGGCCAGCCGGCAAAAACCCTCGGAGTTAGCGCCATGGTTAGTAAAAAGAACAATAGCAGTGAAAATATTTTTTTCATTCAGGGGGTGCTAAACTAATTGTGTTTGTAAACAGCTAATTTTTGAGATGATTTAATTTAGATTAAGGCTTGGCCTAAACTATGGCAATACAAACTTTTCCTTCACCCAGTAATACTGGAAGCCATAGTATAAATTATCTACCTCATGGGTAAGCACAGGGTTTATCCATATTTCCTTTTCCTTTACCTCCGTACCCAATTGGTTAAACAGGGCGTAGCTGCAATAAGGAGGGCACATTTCGTCCAATAAACTTACCGCCATCAGCACCGGGCATTTTACTTTTGGCGCAAACATGATGGGGTCGTAATAATCCCACACGTTTAATACCTTTTTTTCGCTTTGCCCTTTGGTGCGCCTGATATAATCATCCAGCATCCATACCGGCGAGTGCTTGTAAGGGTACATGCGCGGACCAATGCGTATAGCATCGCGCAAATCGCTGTACAAGGGTAGCTGGCTGGTTACCGCCTTTACCCGTTTGTCCATACCTGCCAGTACCACGGCCATACCGGCGCCCTGGCTGCCACCGTCTACATTTACGCGGTTTAAGTCAAAGCCAAATTTATTAGCCTCAGCATAAATAAAATCCATACCACGTACGCAATCCATGTATACTCCCCGGTAAATGTAATTATCGCGGCTTTGCACATTGTTCAGGTTAAATTCGCCATCCAGTTTTACAGCATCCTTACTATTGCCGCTGCCGCGCACATTGAGGTTAAATACAGCAAAATCGTCATCGTCCATGGTGGGTTTCATGGCTACAATGTAACCGCCCAGACGGTATTTTACCGGCAGCTTTTTAGGGCGGCGCTTGGTAGGCACAGTAAGCCAGCCATGAATCACGGCGTTTCCCCACGATTGCATTTCAACCAGGTAAACGTCCTTTTCGGGAGTTGAAAATTCAGCGTCTTTTGTAACCTTAAAATGCCCCGGAATGGTATCTAAGGCATAACGGGTATCGGCCCAGAACTTATCGAAGTCTGAAGGTTTGCTGCGGTACACCTGAATTTCGTCGGGATCTACGCCAAACACCCGCTTAATAGTGTCATCATAACTGGACAAATTAAAGCGGAAAGTAATCTGGTAAAAACCGGTGCTTTGAGCAGGCAGCTTTACATGCAGTCTGGCACTGCCATTTTTCGGCACATGCACGTCCATCGCATCCTCGGTAACTTTGGTGCCAAAGCTGTTGGTTACCAGCATGGATAGCTTACCCTCCTGCTTTTCCGGATAAGTATTTTTAAGGCTGATGTTAAATTTTATATCATTAACACTGCTGAAAATCGCCTTTTTCGGATCAGCATCAATTTTAATCGCCACGTCGCCCTGTTCATTGCCCTGTTCATCGGCATCTGCCTCCGCCTGCCTGGCCGACTGCTGCGACTCCTTGAGTTGCTTTGTGGACGGCGGCGTAACCGGCGCTTTGTTAACTGGCTGCGTGGTTTGCGCCATCAGCCTTGAACCGGTTAAAGCGCAAAGCAGCAAACCTGCCAACAGTAAATTTTTACCCCTCATCTGTATCAATCCTTGTTTAAACTAATAGTATTTGACAAGCCCCGGCTCAACTGCCTTTGGGCTGATATTTAATTAGAAAGTTTGTTTTACGGATGTAGTGGTTAAGAGGTTCTTCTACCAGTTTAAATAATAGCACTGAAAGTGCATTGAGCAGCAAAAAGGCGTATACAAGGTTCAAGCCCTCGTATTCAAAAGGCGAGTGCCAGTCCACTCCCCAGGCATCATACCGGGCAAACACTTTATCGTTAAGTACATCAAAGGAGTGATGCAAAAAATCGTAAATATAGCCGAGATGAATAAGATAGAAGATATAGGAGCTTTTACCCAATAATTGAATAAACGGGTAAGATAATATTTTTTTTAACAGGGTACTTTCAGTCAGTAAGCCATAAAAGAATACCGCTATAGAGGTGGCCAGCAGGTAATTATTGGTCAAAATGCCCCAGGGGTTTTGCAACCCGAACTCCCAGCCTTGTGGAATGCGCAGGGCCGACATGATGCCCACACAACCAAACATACACAGCAGCCCCAGATAAGTGAATTTAAACCAGCCATTGTGTGGGGGGCCGCCCCGGCGTTTTATCAGCAATGCCAATTGTATACCTGCAAAAAACTCAAAGCAGCGGCCAATAAAAGTATACAGCATCATAAACGTAAAGTTGCCGAAGAAGCCGTACCAATGCAGCGGGCCAAAGGCAAGCACCAGCAAAAAGCCAAAGGCGGTAATCACTACCGGCTGCGCATAAAACTTTTTATAGCGCTGTGCGACATAAAAAATCAGTGGCGCCGAAAAGTAAAAGCACTCCTCTACCGTAAGCGACCACCCCTGGGCGATGCCTGTAAATTTCAAGTCATTAAAAAAGCCGCGCACAAAGGTGACATTCATCAGCAGCAAAGTAAACGGATGGTTGAAACCTGCGGTAACGCCGGTTTTGGGCTGAAACACATAAGCCGCAAATACCCCCACCGTGAGCAAAAAATACATAGGGTAAATGCGGGCTACGCGGTTTTTAAGGTATTGCCTGAACCAGTCGCCGGTGAGATGAAAATTTTCATAATACCGGTAAGCTATTAAAAAGCCCGACAGCACGAAAAAGATGGTAACACCAATATGAAACTCCTGAAAAAAACGCTGTACGGCATGCGGCAAGCCTTCATCAACCACATATGCATAATGCGAGATAAACACCAAGTAGGCCGCCATAGCGCGTACCCCGGTAAGGGCAGGAATATAGTTTTGTACCGCTTTTTGCAACAGAAATAAAGTTTTAATACTTATCTAAACCAGCAATTACTCTCTCACGGCAGTAAACTTCAGCACTGCCAATGCACTGTTTTACGTTTCACAGCGCCGTATGTTAGAAAATATTTTAAATAAGAGTTGAACTGCAAATTTTAAACGCAAAAGACGGTCGGGAATATCGGAACAGATAACTTATAAATAATAAGGCTTATAAGCAAAACATAAGAGCTGTTCATTATGCCTGCCAGCCCGCTATGTAACTTCGCTTTATTATTTAGCGTATGAACCGGAAGTAAGCGATGAGTGAAAAATTAATTTCAAAATTACCCTAATGACTTTAAATACTAATCCGATTAATTTAAAACGATTAAAATTTGCCGCGCGCTTAACAAAAGCCTGCTTGTTGGGCAGTGTGTTATTTTTATTTGGCTGCGCCAAAGAAGGCGCTGTGTTACCGATCAAAGTTTCCAGCACTGATCTTCCGGTAACTACCTCAGCCGGTACATCTGCACAAACCACATCCGGCTCTGCTTCTACAGCAGCTACCACTGCTCCGGCCGCTCCGTATGAAATCATTACGTTTGGCGATGCCATTATTGCAGGTGTGGTACCCGGGCAGTTTCAAAGCGTTCTATCGGACAGCCTGAAAGTAAGGTATGCAAAAAAACAATATACTATTGACAATGCCGGCACTAATTCAGGCACCACAACCAGCACGGTTACTGTTATAGACAGCGTTTTGAACGCTCATCCGGCAGCTTCAGCTATTTATATTCAGGTTGGCGATAATGATGTAAAAAACAACCTTAAGCAAGATACCTCTCTGATAAGCAAGTACGTACAAAACACTGATGTACTGATTGCCAAGGCTAAAAGCAAAAAGTTAACTGTGTACGTATCCAATGTGTTGCCATACTGCATCTGGAACAAAACCTGGGCGGCTTACAATACTTTTATTCAATCGTACAATACCAAGCTGGCGGCGGTGTGCACTAAAGAAAATGTGGTGTTTATCAACACCTCTTATAATATATTCGTGGCCAATCCTGGCTACTATGCCACCAGCGACTTTATGCATCCCGGCCTGACCGGGTATCAAAGTCTGGTACACGAATTTTTGAAGGTATTTAAAAATTAAGCAGTTTCGCCCCTTAACAGGGGCATTTTTGTTTTATAGGGCTGACCCTTGTACAATGCCCCTGTCGGTAATCGCTTTATCAATATGATATTGTATCTCCGACTTTTTAAGCTGCCAGTTAGGCGCAATCAGCAGTTCGCGGTCCGACAGTCCGAACAAACGTTGAATCACCACATCGGGGCGAACGCGGGGGATAAGTTCACACAAAAAATCGGTGTACTCGGGCAGGCTGAAAAGTTTAAACGGCTGACGCTTATATTTAACGCCCATTACCGAACCCTCTACAATATGCAGGTGATGAAATTTAACAAACTTGATATGTTCATGGCGGTTAATTTCATCGGCGTAGGCCAGCATCATCTCATGCGTTTCCCAGGGAAAGCCAAAGATAGTATGTACACAGGTATCTAATTTGGTGCCTTTGGTAAGTTCCAAAGCACGTAACAACTCCTCATGGGTACAGCCACGGTTAATCTGGGCCAGGGTATCGTTGTAAATAGATTCCATACCCATTTCCAGGTCTACATCAAAGCGGTCGGTATAACTTTCCAGCAGAGCAATTTTTTCAGCATCAATGCAATCCGGTCGTGTACCTACCGAAAGGCCCACCACATTTTCAGGCTCCACACTTAAGGCCTCATCGTACATCATTTTTAAATAATGCGTTGGCGCATATGTGTTGGTATTGGGTTGAAAATAGATAATGAATTTATCTGCCTTGTTACCTTTGCGGGCACGTTCCATGCCTTGTAT
>CAXTCH010000016.1:0-17758 GCA_964241945.1 uncultured Mucilaginibacter sp. | reverse complement strand
CTGCAGGGCACCGACCGTATTCATCCCACCAACGACGGGCATATGGTAATGGCCTATGCTTTTTTGAAAGCGCAGGGCCTGGCCGGTAAAAAAGTGGCTGAGATAGCTATCAATACAAAAACAAAGGCGGTACATACGGATAACTGTTCGGTTAGTCATCTGGCAGCTGCGCCGGCAGCCGTCAACTTTACTTATCTGGCCAATGCACTGCCTTACCCGGTAGATACCATTCCGCAGGGCGGTGGTAAACTCACACGCTCACAGGCAGATGCGCTTCAACTGATTCCCTTCACCCAGGAATTTAATCAGGAGACTTTGCAGCTTTCGGGCTTATTGCCTCAGCAGAAATATCAGGTTAAAATTGATGAAAATTTAGTTGGTGAATGGACCGGAAAGGAATTACAGCAAGGCATCAACCTGGCTACTTTGCATGCTGCCCCGCAATATCAGCAAGCCTTAGCTGTAATGCACCTGAACGAGGAACGCTGGCAGGTGGAACGCCGTTTGCGTGAATATTACTGGCTTCATTATTCTATTTTAAAACCCAAAGGCTTATTGTATAACGATAATGAATCTACCGTCGACTCGCTGGAAAAATATGCAAAAAAAGACTTTTTTGTAGCGGTTACCTTGCCTACTTACCGCAATGCCCGCTTTGCGGCCGTGAGGGAAGCCTGGTTAAAAGAAATTGAATTGCTGACTGCCGAAATTTACCGTATCAATATCCCTAAACCTCATCACTTTACTATTCAGCCTGCCAAATCCTGATGTTTGTATGAATAAACCGTTACCTGCTCTTTTATCCAAATCCCGGTTTTTGCGTGGCTGTAAGTTGGTAGCTATGGGGTTAGGACTTAGCTTCATAAATTCTGCCCAGGCTCAAACCCGGGCCACTTATTATATTGATGGCTATCATGGCGGTGTATGGGGGCATTATCCCGACTGGAATACCCGCTTTATGGTAGACATGCTGAAGAAGCATCCCTACTGGAAAATTAACCTGGAATTGGAACCCGAAACCTGGGACCGGGCCGCTAAAGTAGACCCCTCAGCTTATCAGGAACTCAAGGCCATGTTATCGGGCCCAACCTCCGCCGGGTGCATCGAGTATGTAAACCCGTCGTATGCACAAAGTTACATGTACACCATTGACGGCGAAAGCATTATCCGCCAGTTGAGCTATGGGATGCAAATGCTGCGGCAGCATTTTCCGGGTATTCAGTTCAGCATGTACTCATCAGAAGAACCTTGCTTTACCAGCGCGTTACCGCAAATTTTGCAATCGTTCGGCATCCGGTACGCTTCATTAAAAAACCCGAATACCTGTTTTGGCGGCTATACAGCAGCTCATGGTGGTGAACTGGTGAACTGGCAGGGGCCCGACGGCACTACTGTGCTCACCGTGCCGAGGTATGAAGTGGAGTCTCTATTACCGCAATCCACCTGGCAAACCAATGCCTGGAATAACTCGCCTGCTTATGTCAATGCCGCTTTTCAATACGGTGTTCCGCACCCGCTGGGTATGACTTTACAAGATGCCGGCTGGAAGGGCGGGCCATTTTTAGGCGACGGCGATGCCCCGTGTACCCAAAACCAGTATGTCACCTGGCGCGATTATTTCAAACTGGTGCAGAATGATGCCCGGCCGGTATGGAAAGTAAGCCAGGAAGATATTAAAGTGAGCCTGGTTTGGGGTTCACAGATTACGCAGCAAATTGCACAGGAGGTACGGCATACAGAAAATAAACTACTGGCTGCTGAAAAACTTTTGGCGCTTACTGACCTCATCAATCCCAAAGCCTGGCCGCAAGTTGCTTTGGATAGCGCCTGGCGCACCCTTTTGCTTTCGCAGCACCATGATTGCTGGATAGTGCCGTATAATACCAGCAGAGGAAATAGCTGGGCTGATAAGGTGGTTGGCTGGACCACGTACTCCAATATCATTGCAGATAGTTTAGTTAATAGCGCTTTACAACCTGCTGATAACGCCGGTACATTGGCCGGGTCACCCATAACTATCAGCGTTTACAATACCCAACTGCATGCCCGGCAAGAACCGGTAACACTTCTTTTACCGGCGGGCTGGAGCAAGCAGCCGTTTAAAGTTACCAATGTCCACGGAAAAGAAATACCAGCACAGTTGAGTACGGATTCATCACACCACGCGGCAGTGGTATTCAATGCTGCCGCTCCGGCATTCGGTGTGGAGCAGTACAAGCTGTCGGCAGGGCCATCTAAGCTAAAAGTGCAGGGCGCAAAAGCAACCCGCCTGAATAACGGAAACTACAAGGTAGAAACCGACCAGTATTCCGCAATTATCAACCCGAAACAGGGCGGGAGCATAGCAAGCCTATATGCTAAAAAGCTGCACAAAGAATTTGTAGACACTAAAAGCGCCATGAAATTTAATGCCTTGCGTGGTTATTTTAATGAGGACGGCGGCTTTAAGGCTTCGGCCGATACTGCTGCAAAAATCACCGTGGTAGAAAATGGCCCGGTTAAAGTGAAATTGCAAATCGACGGTAAAATCAACGGCACTGCCTGGACGGAATTCATGACTTTCGTTCAGGGTCAGCCCGTTATTGATATGGATTTAACTTTAAACTGGAAGCATAACGTCGGCATTGGCGAAGATACACCTAAGGGCACCTACGATATAAAGAGCTACCATAAAGCCTTCTATGATGATCGTAAAAAGTTGCTGGCCGTGTTTCCCCTAAACCTGAAAAACCAGAAAGTATATGTAAATGCACCTTTTGATGTAACCGAAAGTAAATTAAAAAATACTTTTTTTACCACCTGGGACAGTATCAAAAATAACATACTGCTCAATTGGGTAGATGTTACCGACGATAACCATCAATACGGTATGGCCCTGTTTACCGATCATACCACCAATTATGCCCACGGCGAAGATTTTCCTCTGGGCCTGACCCTGCAGTATTCGGGTATGGGCTTATGGGGGCGAAATTACACCATTAGCGGCCCTACGCATATTCATTATGCCCTTATGCCGCACCAGGGCAAGTGGGATGCAGCAAACGTGTGGTCGGCCTCTGCGCAATGGAATGAGCCTTTGATGGCATATGCAAGCAAATCAGATGTACCATTAGCTACATCTTCGTTAATTTCCAACCCGTCAGGAAATCTGAGTATGACTACCGCTAAATCCGAAGGCGATACCTTAACCATCCGGGTGTTTAATGCCGGGGGGCAAACCGGGCGGCAAATCATCCGGCCCAAATTTACATTTGATAAGGCAGTGTTAGAGAATTTAGACGGTAAAGTACTGGAAGAACTGCCTCACCCTATGCAAAATAACGAGGTGGCTTTGTACATCCCGAAGTTTGGTATACGAACCATACGGTTTACGCATGTGCAACGGCATTTTTAACTTTAAAACACGAGAGAGAAAATTTTATACAAATTTGCTAAAACGATTTTATTGATTAATTTGCCACTGCCAATTATTGAGGTGGCCTGACGCTGCCCTGAAACGCTATTGAAATTGAAATCATTATTTTACCAGATACGCCCTAATATTTGCGGGAGATTTACCTGTGTGCTGGCGCTGTGCTTAAGCTTTGGCACCGCTATAAGTCAGGCACAACCTTTATCATCTTATGTCAACCCCTTAATCGGCGCCAGCAGCAGCGCTTCGGCGGCAGGTATTTACCATGGGCTGGGCAAAACCTTTCCCGGCGCTACTACTCCCTACGGTATGGTGCAGGTAAGTCCGAATACCATCACCGGCGGTGATAACGGTTCGGGCTATAGTTATGAGCATACCAGTATAGAAGGCTTTGCTTTCACGCAGATGAGCGGCATTGGCTGGTATGGCGATTTGGGCAATTTTTTAGTGATGCCCGCAACCGGTCCGCTGAAAACCGCTGCAGGGAACCTGGATAGAAGTATTTCTGGCTACCGTTCATCCTATTTAAAATCCAGTGAAAAAGCTTCAGCCGGTTATTACAGCACCTTTTTGACCGACCATCAGATCAAAGCTGAAATGACGGCCGCACCGCATAGCGGTATGCTGCGCTTTACCTTCCCGCAAAATCCGGAATCGCGCATACAAATTGATTTAGCCCGCAGGGTAGGAGGCACCTCTACCGAGCAATATGTAAAGGTGGTAGATGAACATACCATTGAGGGTTGGATGAAATGTACTCCCGACGGCGGCGGCTGGGGTGATGGGGCCGGTCATGCTGATTACACGGTATACTTCTATGCGCAGTTCAGTAAGCCCTTAAAAAATTATGGCGTATGGAGCGCCGATATTCCTGATGGCTGGACCCGCAAACGCGAGGACGTGGAAAGCGCCCGCTATCAGGCACAAATAGCTAATGCTGCAGTAACTAAAAACATCAAGGAAAAGCAAGGCAAGCATTTGGGTTTTTACACCGCTTTTGCCACTAAAGCAGGCGAGCGGGTGCTCATGAAAGCAGGTATTTCTTTTGTAGATATGGCCGGAGCCCGCAAAAACCTGGCGGCTGAAATTAAAGACTGGGATTTTGAGGCAGCCCATCAGCGTGCAGTTACATCCTGGGATAAGGCACTGGCCAAAATCAATATACAAGGCGGTACCCCGGAACAAAAAACGGTATTCTATACGGCCATGTACCACTCCATGATTGATCCGCGTGTGGTGAATGATGTAGACGGGCGGTACACCGCAGGCGATGGCAGCATTAAAACCAGTACCCGGTTTAAAAAGCGCACCATCTTTAGCGGGTGGGATGTATTCCGCAGCCAGATGCCCTTGCAGACTATCATTAACCCATCGCTGGTGAATGATATGATTAACTCGTTGGTTACCCTGGCAGATGAAAAGCACAAAGATTATCTGGAACGCTGGGAATTGCTGAATGCCTACAGCGGCTGTATGTTTGGCAACCCGGCGGTATCGGTAATTACGGATGCTTATGCCAAAGGCATCCGCAATTATGATGTGCCTCATGCTTACCAACTGAGCAAAGGTTCGGTAGAACGTTTTGGAAACGGCGAGCGTGGTTACTCACCGCAGCCTGTCAGCATCGCTTATACTTTGGAGTATGGTTACACCGAGTGGTGCGTCTCACAACTGGCCAAATGGCTCAACCATCCGGCTGATGCTGACAAGTATGCCCGCCGCAGCGAGAGTTATAAAAACATTTATGATAAAGACAAAGGCTGGTTCAGGCCCCGTGACAGCAGCGGCAACTGGATAGCCTGGCCCGATTCCGGGCGGCTTACCCAATGGTATGGCACCTTTGAAACCAATCCCTACCAGCAGGGCTGGTTTGTACCGCATGATGTAGACGGTATGGTGGCGCTGATGGGAGGGAAAGAAAAAGTAATTGCTGACTTAAATCACCTCTTTGCCAAAACACCCGAAAACATGATGTGGAATGATTATTACAACCACGCCAATGAGCCGGTGCACCATGTCCCTTTCCTGTACAACCGTTTGGGCATGCCCTGGCTTACCCAGCAGTGGAGCCGGGCCATTTGCCGCCGGGCATACCATAATTCAGTGGAGGGTTTGGTAGGGAATGAGGACGTCGGTCAGATGTCGGCGTGGTACATTTTGGCAGCCAGTGGTTTGCACCCGGTTTGTCCCGGCGACACCCGGCAGGAAATCACCAGCCCGGTATTTGACAGGGTTACTTTTCAATTGGATCCGCAATACGCCAAAGGCAAAAGCTTTACGGTAGTTGCACATAACAACAGCGCAAAAAACATATATATCCAGAGCGCCAAACTGAACGGCCGGGCTTACAGCAAATGCTATCTCGACTTTAAAGACATTGCCGGCGGCGGGCAACTGGAACTGGTGATGGGCGATACGCCTAATTACCATTGGGGAACAGAAAACTGATAATTAAAATAATACACTAAACACCGGGTGAAGCACCACTAATTGATATGAGAAAACTTTTATTACTGTTAGCTTTTTTTTGCGCACACAACCTTACTTACGGGCAAACTGCTGCCCCTTTCAAAGCCGGCGACCGGATTGCTTTCGTCGGCAACAGTATTACCGATGGCGGCCATTATCATTCTTACATATGGTTGTATTATATAACGCATTTTCCTAACATGCGGATTACCTGCTACAATACCGGCATTGGCGGCGATGTGGTGGGGCAGATATATGACCGGTTTGATGCCGATGTATTATCTAAAAATCCCAACGTAGTTACCCTTACCTGGGGGATGAATGATACCGGTTATTTTGATTGGTACAAGTCTAATGGTGCCGAAATTATGGGCAAACAAATCCAGGGCTCGTATGATATGTACGGTAAACTGGAGCAAAAACTGAAAGGCCGGCCCGATATCCGCAAAATCTTTATTTTGGGTTCTCCTTATGATGAAACCAGTAAGTTCACCAAGAACAATCTTTATCCCGGTAAGGCAGCCGCATTCGCTAAGGTGATCGACTTTCAGGAAGCAGCCGCCAAGCGTAACGGATGGGGCATCGTAGATTTTTACCATCCCATGCGGGCCATCAACTTAAAAGAGCAGGCAAAAGATTCTATATTCAGCTTAACGCCTAACGACCGTATCCATCCCGATAACAACGGACACATGGTAATGGCGTACCTGTTTTTAAAAGATCAGGGCTTAGCCAACCATAAAGTTGCCGATTTTGTGGTAAACGCTTCTTCAAAAAAAGTATCTAAAGCAGTCAACTGCAATATTACTAACGTTAACGGTAATGCCGATTCACTTTCCTTCAATTACCTGGCGCAATCGCTGCCTTACCCGTTGGATACCGTGCCGAGAGGCTGGGGTAACCATAAAAGCCAGGCCGAGGCTTTGAAGCTAATCCCTTGGACAGAAGAATTTAACCAGGAAATGCTGACCGTAAAAGGCTTGCCCAATGCCAGCTACCAGGTTAAGATCGACGGTGAGCCGGTAGGAAAGTTTGACAGTAAGCAATTGTCTGAAGGGGTAAACATGGCTTTGATCACTACCACTCCGCAGTATCAACAAGCCGTGCAGATTCGTGAGCTGAACGAAGAGCGCTGGGACATTGAACGCCGGCTGCGCATGTACATTTGGATGGAGTTTGATTTTCTGAAAGGGAAAGGGTTGTTGTTTAAAGACAATACCGCCGCTATGGACAGCATCAAAAAAGAAGCGCCTAAAAACCCGTTTGTTAATGGTAACATGGACAATTTTACCCGGGCACGTTATAAAACCCTGCGGGATGCCTGGCAGAAAGAGATGGATGTGCTGATTAATCAGATGTACAGCATCAACAAGCCGCAAAACCACCAGATTGCTATAGTTCGCGAAAAATAACCTTTACCCTATTATTTATATCATGTTCAAGCCGTCAGGATTTTTAGCTTTTCTGTGCATCATATTCTTAGCCCTTAGTTTCAGGGCGAATGCAGCCAAAGTAGATACGGTGCTTACCCATAGCAACAGTATGCACAAGGATATTAAAGCGGTGGTCATTTGTCCCGATCATTATTCAAAGCACGGCAAATATCCGGTGGTATATCTGCTGCATGGCTTTAGCGGAAACTATGCCGATTGGGCCACTAAAGTACCGGCTATAAGCCAGCTGGCCGACCAGTATCATTTTATCGTTGTATGTCCCGACGGGAATTTTGCCAGTTGGTACGTGGATAGTCCCATGAATGCAGAATGGAAATATGAAACCTATGTAGCTGATGAACTGGTGCATTATGTGGATGCTCATTATGCCACTATTGCCAACCGCACGGGCCGGGCCATTACAGGATTAAGCATGGGCGGGCACGGGGCCTTGTACCTGGCCATCCGCCATCAGGATTTATTTGGCGCTGCCGGTAGTATGAGCGGCTGCGTGGATTTAGCTCCTTTTGCCAAAAGCTTCGGCATCAGCCAGGTGTTGGGCGATTACGACAATAACCCGCAACGCTGGAAAGAAAGCAGTGTAATCAACATGATAGACAACTTACAGCCCCATGCTTTGGCCATTATATTTGACTGCGGTTACAGCGACGGCTTTTATGCTTCCAACCTGGCCATGCATCAGCGGATGGTGGAAAAAAAGATTCCGCATGATTTTGTGGTACGCAACGGCGGGCACTCCTGGGAGTATTGGGCCAACTCCATAGTGTATCAGTCTTTGTTCTTCGACCGGTATTTCAAATCGCAGGGTTTAACAAACTGATACGGATTGGTTGTCATAAACTGAAAAAGTTTAAATTTCTCATGGTTTTTCTGAGAGAATAAAAAAAATGCTTCAGCAATGAAAAAAATATTTGCTAAATCGTTTTTATAGTCTAAATTAGCCCTTAATTATAAACCCTGCTGCAAAGCAAATCAACAAGTTAATCTTTTTCGTCTGAGCTAAAATTCAGTCTTTGCCCGGCTTAAGCCGTGGTAAGTGATGCAAGTACTTATTATAAAATTATAATATGAGGAGACTTTACTTCTATTTTTTAAGCGCCGTTTGCCTGATGCTGGCAGCTTCGTGTAAAAAAGACGGTTTTCTGGGGCAAACGCAAACCACCAATTTGTCGCAAACCACCGTTTTTGCCGACAGTGCCAACACGGTAGCTTTCTTGTCGAACATTTACGCCAATGCAGGCTTCAGTTTTAACCCCGGCCGGTTTTTATACGGGCCATTGGGTGCGCAGGTAACCAATGGCGGTTTGGATGCAGCTTCCGACGAGTCTGAAGTGGCAACCACCAACGGAAGCACAGCCCTGGCGTTTGAAACAGGTACCATCAACGCCGCTGTAGTTACTGATGATGCATATAACACCTGTTACACCAACATTCGGGCGGTTAATCAATTTTTAAAAAACCTGCCGGGTGCACCACTCAAAAGCTATAACAAAACGCAGTATAAAGCCGAAGCGCGTTTTCTGCGCGCCTGGTATTACGCCATTTTGCTGAAGCATTACGGCGGCATACATCTGGTAGGCGATAGTCTGTACAATTACACCGATCATATTCCTGCTAATCGTAACACTTACGATGAATGCGTAAAATACGTTACGTCTGAATGTGATGCTGCCGGGCAGGATTTGCCGATGACTCAGGCAGGTCTCAACTATGGTCGCGCCTCTAAGGGTGCTTGTATGGCGCTGAAGGCACGGGTGCTTTTGTATGCGGCAAGCCCGCTGTTTAATCAAAGTCCGCTAACTACTGCTGCACCGGCAGGGCCGTTAGTGGGTTATCCATCGTACAGTAAAGACAGATGGAAGCTTGCAGAAGATGCTGCGGCTGCTATTATAAGCTCGGGGGCTTACAGCCTGAATATGGATAACACCACTGCTCCGGGCTATGGTTTCCAGCATTTGTTTACGCTGCGTTATAATACCGAATACATTTTCCCGCTGATGCGCCCCTCTAATTCCGATTTTGAATCTTTGTGGGATCCGCCTTCACGTACCGGAAAAAACGGCGCTTATCCTTTACAGGGTTTGGTAGATGCTTTCCCGATGAGCAATGGCCTGGCTATTACTGATCCTGCTTCAAATTATAATCCGCAAAACCCCTATGCCAACCGCGATCCCCGGTTAGAGTATTCCATTATTCATGACCAAACGCAGTTGCAAAACCGTTTATCGGCAGGGCTATCGCCGGTTAATATTTATGTAGGAACTTACAACGGCGTTCCCACCGGGCCTGATGCGGTAGGCACCGGTACCCGTACCGGTTATTACACCAATAAAATGCTTGATCCGGCAGCCGTAGCTAACGATTTTACCCATCCAACCAACCGCTGCTGGCCGCTGATGCGCTATGCCGAAGTGCTATTAAATTACGCCGAAGCTGCCAACGAGTATGAGGGGCCTACCAGCTCCGTTTATGATGCAATGAGTAAAATCAGGCAGCGGGCAGGTTTGACCCCCTATACCTTGCCGGCAGGATTAAGCCAGGAAGCAATGCGTGCTGTTATTCAAAACGAACGCCGGATAGAACTGGCGTTTGAAGAGCACCGCTTTTGGGATGTAAGGCGCTGGAAGATAGCCGACCAAACTGAAAATATCCAGAGCATGGGTATGGAGGTTGACCGCAACGGTACGGCCGTAACTTATAAAACTTTCGATGTGCGGAAACGCAATTTCCGCACGGCTATGTACCTGTGGCCCATCCCGCAAAGCGAGGTTGCCAAATCGCCCGAAATGGTTCAAAATCCCGGTTATTAAATTCAGCAGATTAACGATATGAAAAGAATATATACAAAATGGCAGGCCGGTTTTGTAGTGATGATAATGGCACTGCTATGTTTCAGCGCCTGTAAAACAGAAAAAGTATTGCCGGCTGCCGAAGCGGTAAAAGACATCAGCGGTAACTGGCAGGTAATTAAAGCTACGCGTAACGGCACCGATATTACCAACATTGCCGATTTTACACAGTTCCGGCTAAAATTTAGCGAGGGCAAGTACTCATTAGTAAACAAGCTGCCCTTTTTGGTAACCCAGGATGGCGCTTATAGTTTAGACAACCCACAGTACCCATTTCAAATAACCTTTACGGCTACCGGGGCAAAAGCAGTGGCTACAGCATTTACTTATCCTGTAGTGAACGGAGTGCGACAGCTAAGCCTCACTTTTAGTCCTGGCTGCCCCAATAATACTTATGTATACGTGTTTCAGAAAGTTAACTAACTCACCTGTTAAACCAATTAACCCATTTAAATGAGATTATCTCTACATATTAAGGGCAAAAGGCTGTGGAGAGCCTGCGCTTTTCTTATTCTCGGAATTATTCTGGCCTGCTGCGGTGAAGTAATCACCGGGGTAGACCAGCCGGATTCGGCTACCGTAGGCTCAACGGTGCCTATCACCGTGCACATCGATATTCCTACTGTCGGCAGCGGCGGCCCCGATTACCTGATTTTTGGATTTCTGGTGCCCAAAGGCTGGGCGGCTGCTCAAAATACCACCGTTACCTACACCAGCCCGCTGGGTAACGGCAACATGACGCTGATTGCCAATACTGTAGTAGCCAAAAACGGCGGCGGCTTAAACTGGCCCGATTATATGAAGAAAACCTTTGGTATCGGCGGTAATCTGATTGATGACATGGAGTGGGTAGCTTACCAATCCGACAAATCATTTACCCACAATGGTACCGAAATTACCGGCGACCTGAATATCAAGATTAAAGTTGGCGCCGACGGTAACAATACGTTAGTTAAACTGGGTTATTGTATTACCGATAGCGGTAACGGTTTTACCAGCGATGCTAACGGTACTTATTACAGCGAAAAAGTAAGCACTTGTTTTTCCGTTACCGGCGGAACCGGTGATTTGGTAGACTTTTGTAACCCGCAGCTGACCACCATAAACCCACCAAAATCTCTAGACAATGATTTTGTAACGCTGACCTTTGATGGGACGGTGGTAACCACGGCCTTAAAAGGTGCACAAACCGCTTACCTGTGCGCTACTGCTTATACCAGTGACGGCAAGACCATAACCGTTTGCGAACAAACCGACAAAACTAAAATGGTGCAATCGCCGGCAGGCAGTAATAAATACCAGATTACGTTGTGGCCGCGATCTTTTTTCGGGGTGTCAGACAGCCAGACCATTACTAAAATGGACTATTTTATAACCGACCAGTCGGGTGTTAATAAAGTGGGTTATGGCAACACTCCCACTCCGTTTACCTACACTTTTAAATGCAGTTAAATTGAGGCGGAACTAAGCTTAACGCTATTACTGCACCCAAACTGCTAAAACGATTTTATTGCGCTGACCTAAAAAACTTAAAACTGAATATATGGCTAACTGCTACTTAAAGAAATTTCTCACCGCGCTTTTTGTCTGCACATTGCTGCTGATAAGAACCGGTTATGCAGCCATGCAGGATACCACTGCTAAAGCAGGCCCCATCCGTAACGGTATACGAGGCGTTATCATGGACGAGTTTGGTGTTCCGCTGAAAGGGGTAAAAGTAACTGTAAAACAAAAAACCGATTCCATCACCTCCGATAATACCGGCCACTTTGCCATTAACGTGGTGGAAGGTGACGTAGTGCGCTTTGCACTGGTCAACTTTTATACACGGGAAATAAAGGTGAAACGCCAGGATACGCTTACTGTCCGGTTAATTGCCACTTATCTGAAAACGCCTAAACGGATCGATGTTTTATACGGAACGGCTAACGCCGCCAACGTATTGGGAGCAATATCTACCATCTATACGCCGCAGCTTACCACAACGCCGTCTACATTGTATACTTATGCATTACCGGGGCAATTGCCGGGTTTATACACCCAGCAAACCAGCGGTTTTGCCGTGCCTCAGGTGGCTGCACAAACCCAGGCCGATTTTATTGGTAATGTGGTGCAGCATAACAACTATTCGGCCAATGACAATAATGAAATTACCCTAAGCCTTCGCGGGCAAACGCCGATTACCATTATTGATAACGTGCAGCGCGAAATATCGTCTATCGATCCTGAAAGTATTGAGTCTATCTCTGTATTAAAAGATGCGTTGTCAACTATTCTGTTAGGCAATAACAGTTCAAGAGGCATATTGCTGGTAACCACCAAGCGCCCCGAAATAGGAAAACCGCGGATTTCATTTACCGCTCAAACTGCCTTACAAAAACCATTGGGGTTACCTACACCACTGCCGGCTTATCAGTATGCCTACCTGTATAATGAGGCTTTGCAAAACGACGGGAAACCACCCATTTACAGCGCCGCCGATTTTAATGCGTACCGTAATCATACCGACCCGCTGGGCCATCCGGACGTGAACTGGTTTAATACCATTTTGCGCAATTACTCGCCCATGACCAGCTATCGGTTAAACGTAAATGGCGGTACCGACATTGCCCGCTACACCATTTCATTGAACTATCTGGATCAGGCCGGCATGTTTAAAACGGCTTCTTCATCCCTTTACAATACCAACAATGATTTGAACCGGTACATGATCAATTCGGATGTAAGCATCAACGTAACCAAGCAGTTTACGGTTGATTTACAATTGTTCGGCCGTGTGCAGCAGTTAACGCAGCCGGGTGCCGGGTATGCCGGCATTCTGAACTCGTTATATACAACGCCTAACAATGCGTACCCTATCTACAATACCAATGGTTCATTTGGTGGTACAGCGTTGTATACCAATAACCTGCTGTCGCAAACCGAATACTCGGGCTATGAGCGCACCAGCAGCAACGACATTTTAGCCAACCTCGATTTAAAGTATGACATGAGCGGCGTTACCAAAGGTCTCTCTGTCAGAGGTAAAGGCAATGTGTCGTTCTCCTCACAAAGCCTGCTTAACCGCTCACTGCAAAACAATACTTTTTTGGCCGGGCGCGACAGCTCTTATTCGTCGGTTGGGTCAACTGTTGCACAGAGCAATGTATTCAGTACCGTTTCGAGCGCCCGTTATGTATACGGACAGGGTAGTTTGGATTACGACCGCAGTTTTGGCAAAAATAATGTAAGCGGTCAGCTGTTTTATGATTATCGCTCGGTGGTATTGAATTACGATTTATCGCAGGTAACCATCAACCAGGCATTTAAAGGTGCTTACAATTACGACGGTAAATATTTTGTGGAAGCTGCGCTGAATCACAGCAGCTATAACCGCTATCCTCCGGGCCACCAGTTCGGCCTGTTCTATGCGCTGGGTTTGGGCTGGCAAATGGCCCGCGAAAGCTTCATCAAGGATAACCTCGACTGGATCAGCAGCTGGAAGTGGCGGGCTACCTATGGTAAAACCGGTAATGCCAACGTAGACAATTTCGGTTATTATAATTTCTTACAAACTTACAGTACGCCTATCGGCTATCCCTACACCACAGGTACCAGCAGGTCGCCGGTAACCGGTTATACCGAGAATACACTGGCCAATCCTTATATCACCTGGGAAAAAGCCCATAAGATGGACATCGGCGCTGACATTGCCTTGTTCAATGATCATTTTAAAATTACTGCCGATTACTACCATGACCGCTATTATGGTTTGTTGCAGGTACGCGGCGCCAGCATTGCATTGCTGGGTACTGCCTATCCGGCCGAAAACATCGGCATTAATCTGTATAAAGGCGGAGAGCTATCGCTTACCTACCAAAATAACCTGAATAATTTTAATTACTTCATTACCGGAAATGCTTCTATACAAAGTACCAAAGTAATTTACAGTGATGAAGAACCGAGCCCATACCCATGGACCAAACACACCGGTCAGCCTATCAACGCTATTTACGGCTACAAGGCCCTTGGCTTCTTTAAAAACGCGCAGGATGCTGCTTCCAGCGCTACCACGGTGGGTTATACGCCGCAGGCCGGCGATGTAAAATATGCCGACCTTAACAAAGACGGGATAATTAACCAGTTTGATATTGAACCTATTGGTAATACCAAGCCATTGGTTTATTACGGAACTACCCTGGGCTTTAATTACAAAGGCTTCAGCATGAGTGTAATTCTGCAAGGGGTGACCAACCGGCAGATTTTGTATGACAGCCCTTTAATTAACGGCTTTGCTGCTGTAGGCATTTTAAATTACAGCGGCCAGGGCTACGATGCCCTGACCGGCCGCTGGACGCCTGAAACGGCAAATACCGCTACATCTCCACGCTTGTCGCTGGGCAATGCTAACAACACTGCATATTCGTCACTGTACGTGCGGTCCGGCAATTACTTCCGGCTGAAAAATGCAGAGATCGGTTATAACCTTCCCTTTCAATGGGTTCGCGGATTGAAAATTTCCGGAATCAGGGTATTTGCCAACGGTGAAAACCTGCTTACTCTGTACGGCTACAAAGGTATAGACCCCGAAGTATACGGGGTAGCTTACCCGATACAGCGGGTATTTAATGCAGGGGTAAATGTAAAGCTGTAATAAGCTGATAAAAGATACTATTATGAAAAGATATAAAAACATCATTTTGCCGGTATTGGGATTGATGATTATACTGGCAGGCTGTAAAAAATACGAGCAGTTTCCGGTAGATAAGGTGACCATTAATTATGTGTTCGACCCTAAGGACTCGGCCGGGGTAAACGCGCAGGCTTTTTTATACAGTATATACGGCCAGCTGAAAAACGGGCATAACCGGGTAGGGGGTGATTACCTTGATGCCGCTTCGGATGATGCCATTTCATCTGCAGCCAGTTTAAGCAACCAGGTAACCATTCTTTCTACCGCAGCCTACAACTCTTATACGGTACCTGCCGACGAGAATTTATGGGCCTATTATTACGCGGGCATTCGCAGCACCAACGAGTTTGTGAACAATATTGGCGTGGTACCGGTACTGGCCAAGTACAAAGGGTATTCCATTAAATATTTATGGAAAAATGAGGCCCGCTTTTTACGGGCTATGTTTTACTTTGAACTGGTAAAGCGCTATGGCGGTGTGCCGTTGCTGGGCAACAAGGTATATACTATTAGCGATAATGTGGCTTTACCCCGTAACTCATTTGCCGATTGTATAAATTATATAGTAAGCGAATGCGACGCCATTAAAGATACTTTGCTTACCGCACCGGTCAGCTTTCCGAACGCCGATAGCCACCGCGCTACCCGGGGGGCTGCAATGGCTTTAAAAGCGCGCGCCTTATTATATGCGGCCAGTCCATTATTTAACGGCGGGAATATTGACGGCGCTAATCCGCTCACCGGTTATCCCGACCGTGATGTTAACCGCTGGGCGCAGGCTGCCGCAGCGGCTAAAGATGTAATGAACTTAGGTGTATATTCCCTGCTGCCTAATTATAAGGATGTCTTTCTTACCCAAAACAATGCTGAAATTATCTTTTTCCGGCAGGGAGATAACGGCAATGCAATTGAAACCAACAACGGCCCTGTAGGCTTCACTGCAGCCACCGGAAAAGGCCAAACCAGCCCCACACAGGATTTGGCGAATGCTTTTCCGATGGGTAACGGCCTGCCAATTACCGACGCAAACTCAGGATATGATGTAAATAATCCCTATAATAACCGCGACCCGCGCTTTACCTACAGTTTGTTATACAACGGTGCGCAATGGCTGAATACCCAGCTGCAAACCTACGAGGGTGGCCAGAGTAAGCCGAACGGTACCTTGCAGCAAACCAAAACCGGCTATTATATGCGCAAGTTTATGGGCGATTTTGAAAATGCCACCACTTATAGCGCTCATAATGAAGATTGGCTGATTTTCCGCTACTCCGACATTTTGTTAAGTTATGCCGAAGCGCAAAACGAAGCAAGCGGGCCAACCCAAGATGTTTACCAGGCGCTCACCGGCATCAGGGCACGTGCAGGCCTGCAAGCCGGCGCCGACAATCTGTACGGATTAAAGGCAGGCATGACGCAGACCGAAATGCGTACTGCTATCCAAAACGAGCGCCGCATTGAACTGGCTTTTGAGGAAAGCCGTTACTGGGACATACGCCGCTGGAAAATAGCTGAAACGGTAATGAATCAGCCGCAAACCGGTGTATCCATCAACAAGACCGGATCCAGCCTCACCTATAATTATATCAACGCACTCACCACCAAGTTTCAGTCGCCCAAAATGTACCTCTATCCTATACCTTATGATGAGGTGCTTAAAAACCCGAATATGAAGCAAAACCCGGGATGGTAATTTTTAGAAACAGTTGAACCTTATTAAACAAGCTACAATGAGAAGAATATTACTTTTCTTTCAATTCATATTATTGATGCTGCCTGCGGTAGTATTAGGGCAGGGCCGGGTAGTTACCGGGACGGTCAGAGATATCGGAGGCTCCCTTCCAGGCGCTTCGGTAATCGAAAAAGGTGTTCCGGCAAATGGTGCGGTTACCAACGTAAGCGGTAAGTTCAGGCTGACACTCAGAGGGCAGTCGAACACGGTGATTGTGCGCTTTATTGGCTATGTAAGTCAGGAAGTGCCGATAAAATCAGACAAGCCCCTTGACGTTATTCTGCAAACCAACAGCAATGGTTTGGACGAAGTGTCTGTGGTGGCCTATGGTACCAAAAAACGTATTACTAATACCGGGGCGGTAAGCTCTATATCAGCCACTGACATCAGAACGGTGCCTACTGCCAACGTACAAAATGCACTGACCGGCAAGCTGCCGGGTTTCTTTTCACAGCAAAGCTCGGGGCAGCCCGGAAAGGATGCTTCCGATTTCTTCATCCGTGGAGTAAGCTCACTGAACCCGGCCGGTAATCAGCCGCTCATCATTGTGGACGATATTGAGTACAGCTACGATCAGCTGCAGCAAATTAACGTGAATGAAATTGAAAGCATTTCTATTTTAAAAGATGCTTCCAGCACAGCCATCTATGGTATTAAAGGTGCCAACGGGGTATTGGTAGTTACCACCCGCCGGGGTAAAAGCGGTGCGCCACAAATTAATCTGCGGGTAGAAAACGGAATACAGCAACCTACTAAAACGCCTAAGTTTTTAGACTCCTATAACTCAGCTGTCCTCATCAATGAAGCGGAACGTAATGACGGTGTGCCGCAAACCTTTAGCCAGCAGGATTTAGCTTTATTTAAAAGCGGCACCGACCCATACGGGCACCCCAATGTAAACTGGTATGATAAAATATTTAAAAAGTATTCTTACCAGGCCAATACCAACCTGGATATTTCGGGTGGTACCAATGCGCTGAAATATTTTATATCAGGCGGTGCACTTAGCCAGGATGGTTTGGTGCGTGATTTTGCCGACCCGCAGAGTTTGGTGAATACCAACTATTATTTCCGCCGGTACAATTTCCGGTCGAACCTAGATTTAAAAGCCAACAAAAACCTGGATTTGCGCCTGGATGTGAGTACCCGCTTTTCGGATTTGAACCAGCC
>CAXTCH010000015.1:2240-17837 GCA_964241945.1 uncultured Mucilaginibacter sp. | reverse complement strand
GGCCTGGGTACCGGAAATCAATACAAATTTGAAATCCAGGCCGCTTTCGTTAAAGTTGGAATTTACTGTAACATAGCCCTGACCGTAAGTGCCCAGCGTAAGTTGCCGTGTAGCATCAATAAAAGGCAGGGCCGACCAGCTATTGTCGCCGTGCACCCTAAAGTAAGCCAGCACTACGCCGTTATCTACAATATCCTGGCTGAGCGCAGAAATATTAAAATAACTCGCCGACGACAGTTTTACCGTCTGATTGGTGAAAATGTAACTGGTTACGTTGTTGTTGCCATCTTTACCGGTGGCACCCGTAGCCCCGGTGGCGCCTGTTGCTCCGGTGGCACCCGTAGCGCCCGTAGCTCCGGTTGCGCCTGTTGCTCCGGTAGCTCCTGCCACTCCGGTTGCACCTGTAGCGCCGTTGGTGCCTGCTGCGCCCGTAGCTCCGGTTGCGCCTGTTGCTCCGGTGGCGCCCGTAGCACCATTAGCTCCGGTAGCGCCCGCTGTGCCTACGCCGGCTGCGCCTGTGGCACCCGTAGCGCCGGTAGCGCCCTGAGGTCCGGCGGCACCCGTTGAACCTGTAGCGCCTGTGGCGCCTACTTCTCCTTGCGGCCCAACATCACCTTTAGCGCCTTTTTTACAAGCGTTGAAAGTTAGGGTTAAAGCCACCAAGCCTATACATAAGTATCTTTTTCTCATATGAACTCGATTTAAGTTAATGAATTGCAGGTGTCTATACGGCTGTATCAGGAGATAGTTACAGTATTTTTAAACGAAATTTTACCACGGAGGGCCGCAGGCAGGCGGTTTTACGGGCAGGAAATCAGCTGAAATTTAGGCTAAGATAATGTTTGTGTTTTTTCTGAAAAAAGTTATAAACAATGTGGAGAAGTTTTTCGTTTAAGTATTAAAACATTAACTTATGAACAACGTGGGCGCTACATTGTACGCTAAAGTGCATAATTGGATTGACAGGGTTGGCTTTCGCCTGAATTCCTCAGAAGTTAATTGTAAAAGTAATGTTACAATAAACCATTATTATTTTGAGACTTTTAACTTTTTTGAAAAGTCGAAAAATAACGAACCTGCAACCACCCGTTTTACCTGCTTTGATGCATATGGCGAGCAATGCAAAGTAAAATCGTTACTGGATTTACAGGTGGCTTTTTTTGATAATATCAGCCAGCTAAAGTAGCAGCAGCTTGTTATCAAGCATTATTATTTACAGTTTGAATACCAGCACTGCAATTTGCAGCAGGATGTTGCTGTATACACCGGCCAGCACATCATCCATCATTACGCCGGTGCCGCCGGGCAGGTCTTCCATTTTACGGATGTACAACGGTTTTACCATATCGAAAAACCGAAACAACACCAACCCGGCAATTAACAGTTCGGTACGCTGCGGTACAAACAGCAGGCTCACCAGCATACCGGCTACCTCATCAATCACTACGCGGTAACTGTCTTTACCCCAGTCGGGCTCTACCTGATTACCTACATAAATACCCAGCAGGGTAATTACCAGCGTAATTAACAAAAGCAGCCAGTAATTATGGCCGGCGGGCGTTTGCCAAAAAAAGTAGAGTAAAATACAGGTAACAGCAGCCGCAATAGTGCCGCCACCCTTTATATAGCCAATGCCCAGCCAGGAGGCAATCAGTTTATTCATGATATACAGTAAACGCCGGCAATGTTAGCTTTTATCCAGCACTTTTTCGGCTTGCTCTGCCACTTCCGGTTTGGCGGTTCCCTTTTTGGGGAAGTTGAACAGCACCGAAGTAAGTACCGGAATTACGAAAACAGCCACGGTAAAAGCCGAAACGAAAATGTCGGCTTTTTCGCTGTTCAGTGCATCTGACAACGCCGCATGCGGATAAAAGTGAGTGTATAATGACGCTGTTAATTTAATGCCCAGCAAGCCGATGACCACAAAGGCAACGGTTTCCAGAAAGGTGAATTTTTCCATCAACTTTACAAAGGCCTGGGCTACAAAACGCATGGCCAAAATGCCGATAAATACACCGGTATAAATCAAAAACACGTGGTCGGTAAAAGCTACGGCAGCAAACACGTTATCGATGGAGAAAGCAATGTCCATTACTTCAACCAAAGCCACTGTAGCCCAAAAGGTACCCATAAGGCCCACAGTAGATTTATATATCCAGCTTTCACTTTTGTTTACTCCTTCATCGTCACCGCCTTCTTCGGCCTTGCCTTTAAAATAATCGAAGGTAAGATACAGCAGGTATAAGCCGCCCAGCGGTTTTAACCACCAAATTTTAACCAGCCATGCAGCTAAAAACAAACAAGCGCCGCGCAATACGTAAGCGCCGATAATACCATACCGCAGCGCTTTGCTGCGCTGCTCTTTAGGCAGATCGATCACCATGGTAGCCAGTACGGCCGCATTATCAACCGACAGCAAGCTCTCAATCACAATCAGGTTGAGGATAATGAGCAGGCCGGCTTTAATGTCGTTGCCTAAAAGTTGGTGTAAAAAGTCCATGTGAGTAAAAATAAGGTTTATTGTTTCAGATGAAGTCGGTTTTTAACATCATTTTTAAAATGTTGGCCTGTGCGTCTATATCACTTATGCTCTGCAGAAAGTCGATGTCGTTCAGCCGCTTATAGTTTTCGGTTAATAAGGCTTTCACTTCAGGCGAGAGCTGAGCTTTAACCAGGTTGATTTTATTTTGAAGCTGATTGTTTTTATCCGTTAACTCCTGCACAAAGTGTTCTTTTTTTGAAATTTCGGTGTTTTCTTTGAATCCTGCCAGATGGGTAATATCACAAAATAAAAACAGGCTTTTGGCCGGCAGGTAAATATAATGGCGCTCCGTATCGGTAATCCGGTAAATTTCGGCTACCAGCTCGCCGGCCTGCAGGCCCATGTAAAAGCTGCTTCTGAAATCGTACTTGCACAAAGTGCCCAGCAATTTCCGCTGAATTACCGCATAAGGATTTTTATAGACCTCAGCCGCATTGTACTGCACCAGTTCGTCCATTAAGGGCGGAGATATGGGGTGGTAAAAGTCTTGCGAAAAGCGGGCGCTAAAGGCGTTGATGTTTTTAGCAAACGGATATTCTGATGAATCGTCGGACAGTACCTGGTATAGCTTCCTAAGCGAGTTGTTTACCTTGCTGGCCTGCCGCTGCTGCTCCAGCCGGAACGTGTCCTGCGTGTAAATGCTGCCTTGTATCTTTTCAATCAGCTCCCGGTTTAACCTGATTTCTTCCAGCAGTACGCTGATGTTCTGCTCATTGTTTTTCTTGATTTTACGCAGCAGTTCTACCAGCGTTTGGGTAAACTGCAGGTGAAAAAGCTCGAGCTTGTTGATATCCAGCTCGGGGTTGCCGGCAAAAAGCTGATGGATGACCTGGCTGCGCAGGTAAATTTTATAAATAATTTCATCGCCAAAAAAAACAGAAAGCAGCTGCAGCTTACTAATGATTCGGTTGGAGTCATTTAGTATAGCCGTCCGGGTGTCGTCCATTCAGCAAAATTAGCCAACATTCGTTACATTTTTCCGCAGCTCGGTTTCTAATTTCTGCAATTCGCCGTTCAGCACTCTGCGGTTTTGCGTTCCCTGCTCATGAATTTGTTTTACCTCGTTCAATGTCTCAATTAAAGACTGGGTGGTTTTCTTCAAGGTGTCTAACGATACTACCGTTTTCTCATTCTCGCGGGCTACCTCGATGCTGTTTTGTTTCAGCAGCTCGGCGTTCTTTTGCAAAATGGTGTTGGTAGTGTCCGATACCTTTTTCTGCATATCCACATTGGCCTTCTGGCGTTGTAAGGCAACCGCAATGGTAAGCTGGTTTTTCCATACCGGAATGGTAGTCGAAATAATGGATTGTGCTTTCTCGGCAATGGTGGTATTGTTATTCTGCACAATGCGTATCTGCGCCAGCGACTGCATCATGATAAAGCGTACCACCTTTAAATCGGCCAGGCGTTTGTCCAGGCGGTTTACAAAATCGCGCATATCAGCAATTTCGTAATCGTTGTAATCCTGCGGGCGGCCTTCCATCTGCGCCAGCTGTACGCTGAGCTCATTAAATTTCAGCTGACCGGCAATAATCAGTTCTTCCATCTGCTTAATGTAGGTCACATTGCTGTCGAACATGGTTTGCAGCGAGGCATTGTCTTTAATAGAATTTAAACGGCCGGCACGTATTTTATTGGTGATTTTGTCGATGTTGCTCACCACGGTATCGTACTTGGCAAACAGCTTCTGCACATCCAGTGTTAAACCGCGCAAAAACGGAATTTTGAGCAAAAAACCCTTAAAGCCGCCGGGGTTCATTTCGTCCACATCAATCATGTTCAGTTCAGAGAGCAGGTCGGTAATCAGGCCGCCCACTTCGCCCGAGTTATAGGTACGCACCTCGGCCAGAAACTGATTGCTGTACTTTTCCATGGAACCCTGTAAATCGGTTCCATAGTTCAGAATAGAGTTGGTATCGCCGGGTTTCAGATCTTTGCTCAGCTCGGTATATTTCTTTTCATCCTCGGGCTTAATCAGCGCCAGGTTAACATTGCCGTCTTTATCCAGTTTTAACTGTGAAGGGTTGCCGGAAGGGGTAGGGTTTTCTTCGGGCAATTCAGCAGTAAGGGTAGTATCCATGTGGTTTGATGTTTAAAAGGATAGCGTAATCAATTCAGCTATTTTGATAAATATACGGGTGATTTTGTTACGAACGGCGGCTATAAATATTTTTCGGCCACGGTTTGCACCGTATGTTTCAGGTCACGGTCTTGAGTGGGCTCGCCAATGGCATTGAATTTCCACTCGCCGTTGCGGCGGTAAAATACGCCCATCACCATGGAAACATGCCCGGCAAAACCGGCGCCGTGGGCAATATCATACTTGGCAAATACCTCATTTACCTGCTTGGGCGTACCCTCATATATGCGGATGGAGGCAAAAGGTATTTTACCAAAGTCCTGCCCGCGAAAGCTGTTGAGCACAAAAGCCACATAAGTGGTGGTGCTGCTCAGTTGCGACAAATTTACGGTAATTACTTCATTGTCCAGCCCGTCATCGCCATCCACGTCGCCGGTCAGGTCATCGCCGCTGTGCCGCACTGCACCGTTGTTTGATTTAAGGTGACCAAAGTACACCACTTCTTCCAGCTGCTTATCCGCAGTAAACAAAGCACAGCTGGCATCCAGGTCTACCGCTTCTTTGCTGCCGCCAAAGCCAAACAGCCCTTTATGCTCAATAGCGCCCCAGTTAATGCCCACGCAAATGTTTTGCAGCTGCGCACCATTGCTTTTTTGTAAATTAATACGCTGCCCTTTTTCTAAGTTGATGGCCATAGGGTTAATTGTATTTGTTCAAATAATCTTGTAAGCCGCCCTTCATGCCGGCGCCGATGGCTTCAAACTTCCACTCGTTATTGCGCTTATAAATGCGGCCGAATTCTACCGCAGTTTCGATGGAGAAATCTTCTTCCAGTTCATACTTCAACAATTCGGCATTGGTGGCCGCATCGAAAATGCGGATAAAAGAATTGCGTACTTGTCCGAAATTTTGCCGGCGGCTGTCGGCTTCGTGAATAGTAATCACAATGCAGATTTCACTCACACGGGCATCAATTTTCGACAGGTCGACAACAATCTGCTCATCATCGCCGTCACCTTCGCCGGTGCGGTTATCGCCGGTGTGCTCCACCGCGCCGTCGGGCGATTTCAGGTTATTATAAAATACAAAGTACTCGTCGGTGAGCAGCTTGCGGTTATCGCCCATAATAAATACAGAGGCATCCAGATCAAATGCTGTACCGGTGGATGAGCTATTAGTGTCCCAGCCCAGGCCGATGGTAAATTTCGGAGCATTGATTACTTCCCGCTGTCCTTTTTGCAGGTTAATTGCCATGTTTTACTAAGTTAAATTGGTTTGTAAATAATCGGTTTTTAATATGATTCAGGTTAGCTGCATAGGCATCCATGGTATGATAGCTGTTGCCGATAGCCATATGATATAACTGCTGTATAAATTCGCTGTTTTGATTTTCAAGGAATACACGAAAGCTGCCATGCTCGTAATTCAAAATGTATTTTACCAAACGGGTATTGATGCAAAAATTTTTGCCTTTGATGATAGCGTCTAAATCAAATATTGATTTTACTGTTTCATAGTTCAGCGCATTTTCGATGCTTGGATGAATGCTGAGGTCGGCCAGTTCGGCAAAATAGAGCATATAAATATCATTGTCAAGCCCGTAAGTTTCCACCATTTTGCGGATCATGCGCTCATGGCTGCCCGTAATGCGGATATCGTCCAGAAAAACCAGCGTTTTACCTTCCAGAAAAGCTTTGTCGATATGAAAAGAATCATTGCCAATGAGACGCATGCGCTCTTCGGCGTTCAGTTCGCCATAATCTTCTTTATAGGTAATGGTGCGGTGCACTTTGGTTTCCTGCACCACCGGGTACCCGTTTTCGGCCAGCCAATGGTTAAGGCGGTATACGAAATGGTTTTTCATGGCGAAGGTAGCCGTCGGGATGAAGGAGTAAGGACTGGAGATGACCACCAGTTGTTCACGCACCGGATTTTCAGTAAGAAAATCAATAAACCCTTCGGCCAGGGTTTCACCAAAGTGACGGGCGGCCTCGCCATCGCCAAACTTAAAGCGGCTGTAAGCAGCCGGGCTAAAGCCAAACTGCTGCGGATGATAAATTTTGTGCAGGGAGTAGGTGGTAAGCATCAGCTAATTATGGTGTTGATACATTGGTGGTTCGAATTTATCAATTTGCTGTGAATTCCAATGCCTTGTGCGCCTTTAATATCGGCATGCGCATTATCGCCGATGTGGACGATCTGCTCCGGCTGAATACCGGGCTGAAGCTGGGTCACCTCGTAGAGCATCTGCCTGAAGAACTGGGGGTTGGGCTTGGAAAGTCTGGCTTCGTCAGAATAAAGCTGAAAGTCCAGAAAGGGGCTTAATTCCAAGTGCTGTAACACCCGGCGCAGCACCTCACCTTTAATAAAGCCTGTATTGCTTAAAAGGCTTACCGTGCTACCCTGCTGCTTTAAGTGCTGAAGCACAGTTTTGGTTTGTGAGCAGTATACCAGCGGCAGGTAATTGAACAGCAATTGGTTCATTTCATTGCCTAACTGCGCCACATCAATATCTTGCAAGGGCAACTGGTGGTTATTGATAAGGCTGAGCACCATGAGGTACATTTCATCAGCATCAATGTTCTTGCCGGTGTTTTCGTTAATAGCATTACACATTAAATCCACCTGCCGGAAAGCCAGCGCAATTTCCTCTGTACTTTTACGGGCATAATTATACCGCTCATAAAAATACCGGGTACGCTCTGTTTTAAAAGCAGGGTTGGAGCGGATAAGCGTGAGCCACAAATCGAACGAGTAATGCCGGTACAAGGCCATTCCACTAAAATATTAGTACGTGTACTGGCGCAGCAACTGCGTAAAGTTATCGGTTGGATGCGGTTCGCCGATGGCCCTGAACTTCCAGCTGCCCTCGCGGCGGTACACCTCCGCAAAGGTCATGGAACACATGCCGTTGTAAGTGCTGTTGCCCGACAGGCTAAAGCGCGCAATTTCTTTCCCGTGGGCATCTACCGCGCGGATAAAGGCATTGTCAATCATCCCGAAATGCTGGTTGCGCTGCGAGCCCTGGTAGATGGCTACGACGAATACAATTTTATCAAACTGCGGTGCCAGCGAATCCAGTTTTACAATGATCTGCTCGTCGTCGCCATCACCTGCACCCGTACGGTTATCGCCCGTAAGCCAGATGTGGCCTGAAGGGTGGCGCATCGAATTAAAAAAAATGACATCGCCCTCAAATAAGCCAATACGGCGGCCATTGCGCTCCACGGTTTTGCCCTGGTTGGCTACTTTGCCGCTGGCGTCTAACAAAAATGCGATAGCATCCAAATCATAATCTTCATCGTTGCCGCTGCCAAAAAAACTGCTCAGCAAGCCGCCGCTTTTTTTGCGGACATCCCAGCCTAAGCCAATGGTAACGGATGATAAGTCGAACGTTTCGCCTTTATCGTTTTTGCGCAAATCAATGGTTTGCCCTTTTACCAGGTTAATAGCCATATGCTTTATTTGATAATTTGTCCTTTAAAATATTTAGAAAGAAAAAAGGCCAGGTCCTCGCGGTATCCGATGCCGGAGGCTTCGAACTTCCATTGCCCGTTGCGGTTATACAGGCGGCCAAATTCCACCCCTGTTTCTATCGAAAAATCTTCGCCCAGTTCATAACGTGCAATTTCCTGCCGGGTGCTTTCATCCACCAGGCGAATGTAGGAGTCGCGCACCTGCCCGTAATTCTGGCGGCGGGCGGCAGCGTCATAAATGGTAACCACAAACAGTATTTCGGTAATGCGGGCATCCACACGGGTTAAGTCAACGCTGATCATTTCATCATCGCCGCCATCACTGTTACCGCCGGTAGGATCATCGCCCGAGTGGTGCAGCGCCTGGTCGGGCGAGTCGGTGTTGCCATAAAAAACAAAGTATTCTTCGGCCGGAATCAGCCGGTTGGCATCAATCATGAATGCCGAGGCGTCAAGATCAAACGCATAGCCGGTGCCCTCATTAGGGTTCCAGCCCAGCCCCACGCTGATTTTAGAAAGTCCAACGTCAATGCGCTGCCCTTTCTGTAAGTTAATAGCCATATATCGCTACGTAATTAATAAAACAACAATTAGAGTGTGCAGCAGCCAAAATATTACATAGTTTATCAGTTATATTTAACGTTCGGGCCGGCCGCTTACTGCGGTTAAGGTAGTACATATTTTATGGATAATAAAATGGGGCATTGTAGAAAAGATGTTACTGTATATGTAGTTAAAAATAAACAGCTTAACTTAAATTGCCTTCATCAGCGGTCTTGCATCGCCGGTCATCTATGCGGTAAAATCTGTATGGCATTATCCTTGTAACTTATATCCTGTACATTAAACTATAAAAACAATGAGCTTATTAAAATATGCAGTATTAGGCGCAGCAGTAGCCTACGGTGTGAAATACTTAACTAAAAAAGGCATCGACGGACGGTCAGTAATTGATAACCTGAAAGATAAGGCCCCTGAATATGCCGACAAGGTGAAAGCTACCGCCGAGCAATACGTAAATGAAATTACGCAAAAGGTAAAAGATAAAGCATCAGAATACCAGCATACGGCTAACGCCCAATAAAAAAAGAAAAGCCCTCCGATAAGAGGGTTTTCCTTTTTTATATGAGTTTACTATTTAGCACTCCAACTTCTATTTCGTCTTTCTGAAATCATACGGCGTCATCTCTACAAAATCGGCCACTTTGAGCCGGAAGCCGGTTACTGTGCCGTTTTGCACGTAGAACGGAAAGACAGCCTTCCCAAATTCAGGATCTGAAAACGAAGTGTAAAAGCGGTTGCCGCCTAACGATTGCAGCTTGGCGATCATCCGGGGGTGGTGCTCAAAATGCATAATCAGGTCATTGTTTTCGCCGCGCTCTATGGTAATGGTCCCGTAGATGTCGTTTACATAACTGCCGGTATAATCACTCAGGCTTTGCGCCGGGCGCAGGTTTAAGGCTACTGAATCGCGCAGCTTTTTATCTTTTTGCTGTTCGGATGCCTCGTAAACTTTCGACTGCGAGAAGGAGCGGTCGTTATAGCCGTGATAGGGCAGTTTCAGGTACATATCAATCAGTTCCCGGTTCAGGGTAGAGATCAGGTTATTTTGGTCGTTGTTGGTCAGGATAACGATACCCAGCTTTAAATCAGGCACCAAAGTTACCGAGGATACGAAGCCGCTTACACCGCCGGTATGCAATACCAGGCGGTGATCGTGGTATTGTTCCAAAAACCAGCCCAATCCATATAATTCAAATTCGCCCTGCTCGGTTTGGCCTACAATGTCCTGCGGTTCGCGGGTGGCCGCAATGGCTGCGGCCGGTATTACCTGCCGGTTGCCCGCTTTTCCATCATTCAGCAGGGCGAGCATCCATTTGCACATATCCGACGCTGATGAACTGATGGAGCCTGCCGGCGCCAAATTATCATCCTGCAGATACGGAATGGCCTGCAGCCGGTTATCTACAATGGTATGTGCGGCAGCTTTGTTGAATGATTTCTTTAAATCTTCGGTCAATGCCAGTGAATAGGTCATGCCCAGGGGCGCGAAAATGCTTTCCCTGATATACTGTTCCCAAGGCTTTCCGGTAATTTTGGCCAACGCTTCGCCGGCGGTTACAAAAGCCGCGTTGGTATAACCCCAATGAGTACGAAACGGGTATTCGGGCTTGAGTTTCCCCATCGTTTGTATCACCTGCTGCCGGGTAAGGTTACTGTTGTAGTAGGTAAAATCGCCCTGAAAGGTTTCGAAACCCAGGCGGTGGCACAATAAATCGCGCAGGGTAGCGCCCTGATTGGCGATGGGGTCATTGAGTTTAAAGTCGGGCAGATATTTGTTGACCCGGTCATTTAAAGAAATCTTTCTTTGCGCCTGTAAGGTAGCCAGCGCCGTGGCGGTAAAGGCTTTAGTATTGCTGCCGATCATGAACAGCGTATTATTATCTACCTTGGGCGCAACCCCTAATTCCTTTATCCCATATCCGCGTATCAATACAATCCGGCCATCTTTAATAATACCGATGGCTGCGCCGGGAATGCGCCAGTTGGTTAAAGCTTTATTCACATAGCTATCCAAACTATCTTTCAAAAACTTACTGCGGTCAATACGTTGGGCAGGTAAATAAGTGAAGGTAAAGCAGCAGAGTATAAAGAAGTAAAGTTTTTTCATGTTCAAAGCAGTAATTACCTTTTTGAGGTAACAGGTTAACGCAAAAATAATGTTTGCATTATTTAACGTGTATAGCTTTAAAAATGATTACCGGAAAGGAAAATTTTGTTGCTTTAAATTAATAAGGAAAAAATCGGCGATCGTTATTCATAAATTCTGTTCATCCCCAACTCCTGTAAATCCTGATTCGGAAAGTATCTACTCCTTCTTAAAATCGTACGGCGTCATCTCCACAAAATCAGCCACTTTTACCCGCACGCCGGTTACCTTTCCATCAGTTACCTGAAAGGGAAACACCGCTTTTCCCAATTCCGGGTCGGAAAACACCACATAAAAGCGATTACTATTCAGGTACTGCATGCGGGCTACCAAGCCGGGGTGATGTTCAAAACGCATTTCTAAATCATTATGCCTGCCTTTGGTGATGGTGGCTTTGCCGTATAGGGTATTGCTGTAGGAGCCGGTATAGTTGTTTAATGCAAGGTTTGGCGCGGTATGCATGGCTACGGTATCGCGCAGTAGCTGGTCCTGCTTAGTTTCATTGGCCTGGTTGGTTTTATAAAAGCCTAAGTACTTATTGCTGTAATCCTGAAAAGGCAGTTTGAAATAAGCATCCATTATATCCCATTTCAGGGCTTCATAGAAAGCGTTCTGGTCGTTGTTGGTCAATACGATAATACCCAGGTGCTGGTCGGGTACCAGCGTTACCGAAGATACAAAACCGTTTACGCCGCCGGTATGCATTACCAGCATGTGGTTTTCATATTCCTGCAGTTCGAACCCCAAACCGTATAAATTGTAACTGGTGAAACCGTTCAGATGTCGGGCCAGGCCCACCACATCCTGCGGCTGCCGTGTTTCGCGAATTGCCGCCGCAGGGATTACATGCTGTGAACCCACCTCGCCATTGGCCAGCAACGCCATCACCCATTTGCTCATATCATTTACCGACGAGCTGATAGAACCGGCAGGGGCAATGCCGTCAATCATGCAGTAAGGAATAGGAATCAGTTTGCCGTCCTGCAAAGTATGGGGCGTAGCTTTATTGGTGGCTTTGGGCAAATCGGCCGACAAGGCCAGGGTACGGTCCATGCCCAGCGGCGTAAAAATATTGTCTTTCAAATAAGCTTCCCAGGCTTTGCCGCTCACCACCGGGATGATTTGTCCGGCGGTTAAGAAAGCCGAGTTGGTATATCCCCACTTAGTACGGAAAGGGTACAGCCGGTTTACATAGGCCATCTTCTCCATTACCTGGCTGCGGCTCAGGTTGGTATTGTAAAACGTAAAATCGCCCTGAAAGGTGGCAAAGCCCAGGCGGTGGCATAGCAGATCGCGCACGATGGCCATATCGGATACCGCCTTGTCGTTCAGCCGCCAATCGGGCAAGTATTTGTTTACCTTATCATCCAGCGATAATTTACCCTGCGCCTGTAGCATGGCCAGGGCGGTGGCGGTAAATGCTTTGGTGTTGCTGCCGATCATGAACAGCGTATTTTCATCGGCTTTATCGGCCTTGCCCATTTCCTTTACGCCGTAACCTCTCATCATCACTACTTTGCCGTCCTTCACAATGCATACGGCAGCGCCGGGAATATTCCAGTTGGCCAGCGCCTGGTTGATATAATTATCCAAACTATCGGTTACAAAACTGCTGCGGTTAAGGGTTTGCGCATGCAGGGTTGTAATAAATGTAATACAGAAGATAAGGAAGGCGGCTTTTTTCATCGGGATAAATAAATTTACAGCTGTCAAAATACTAAACTTTACATTATTTTGCGCTACATCTCAAGCTAATTCTTAATTCAATCATCCTCATGGATAAAAGGAAACTATTTATTGTACAGGCATTTGCGCTTTTTGCGTTGGTGTGCCTGCAGCAGTCAGCTTCGGCCCAGTTTGGCAGGGGCACTCAGTGGGCTAAAGACGGCTATCATTATTACCGCACTGTAAACGGCGAAATTGCCGAGCTGGACAGCCGCGACGCTACGCAGAAAAACGTGCTGGTGACCCAAGCCATGCTTACCCCGGCCGGCGGACAAGCCATCCCGGTAAGGCGCTTCACCTTGTCGGACGATGGCCGTAAGGTACTCATCAACACCAATACCAAAAAGGTGTGGCGTTATGATACCCGCGGCGACTACTGGGTAATTGATTTAGCCACCAAAACCCTGAAACAACTGGGCAAGGGCAGGCCTGAATCTTCACTGATGTTTGCCAAGTTTTCGCCCGATGGCAGCCGGGTGGCGTATGTAAGCGAACATAATATTTATGTAGAGGACTTAGCCACGGGCGCTATCAAACAGCTGACTATGGACGGCACCCTGAAACTAATTAACGGTACCTTTGACTGGGCCTATGAGGAAGAATTTGACTGCCGCGACGGCTTCCACTGGTCGCCGGACGGGCATAGCATTGCGTACTGGCAGATTGACGCTACCAAGATACCGAATTACCTGATGCTGAATACTACCGATGCACATTACCCGTATGTGGTTCCGGTAGAATATCCAACCGCCGGAGTAGACCCCAGCTCGTGCCGCGTGGGCGTGGTAAGCGCTGATGGAGGCGCTACCCGCTGGATGGCCGTACCCGGCGACCCGATACAGCATTACATTCCCCGTATGCAGTGGGCCGATAACTCCAATGAGCTGATTTTAGAACAATTGAACCGTCCGCAGAATGAGGCGAAGGTGTTTCTGTGCAATATCTCTAACGGCACCACCCGCGTTATTCATGACGAGACCGACAAAGCCTGGGTAGATGTGCGCGACGAGTCGGGCTGGCAGTGGGTGGACAAAAGCCGACGTTTCATCTGGCTGAGCGAGAAAGATGGCTGGAAGCATATTTATACTGTTGACCGCGACGGCAAGGAGAAGCTGATTACCCAAGGCAATTATGATGTGATCAGCCTGAGCCTGGTGGATGAGCCGGACAACCTCATTTATTTTATAGCCTCGCCGGATAATGCGACTCAGAAATACCTGTACCGGGTAAAGCTGACCGGCGGCAAAGCAGAGCGCGTTTCGCCGGCGGATGAGCCGGGCACACATGGCTACGAGATTTCGCCGAATGGCAAAATTGCGCTGCACAGCTTCTCCAACAGCTATACCCGCCCGGTAAGCGAGGTGATCAGCTTGCCTGAGCATAAGCACATGAGCGGTGGCACCATCAGCGTGGATGCCGGTACGCCGCATAAGGTAGAGTTCTTTAAAGTAACTACGGCCGACGGCGTGGAAATGGACGGCTGGATGGTGAAGCCATCCAACTTTGACCCCGCCAAAAAATACCCGCTGGTATTTACCGTGTACGGCGAACCGGCCTCGCAAACGGTGACTGATACCTGGGGGGCCGGCAGCAACCGCCTGTACACCGGCAGCATGGCCGATGATGGTTACATTTACGCCTCGCTGGACAACCGCGGTACCCCGGCGCCCAAAGGCCGCGAGTGGCGCAAAGCCATTTACCGCAACATCGGCATCATTAACATTCGCGACCAGGCCATGGGCGCTAAGGAGATGATCAAAAAGTTTCCGTTTATTGATACCTCGCGCGTGGCGGTGCATGGCTGGAGCGGCGGCGGTTCATCAACGCTTAACCTGATGTTCCAGTACCCGGAGGTTTATAAAACCGGCATTGCTGTAGCCGCCGTGGGCTGGCAGCTTACGTATGACGATATTTACCAGGAGCGCTACATGGGCGTACCCACCACCGACGAGGCACGGGCTTACTATATTAAAGGCTCGCCGGTTACGCATGCCAAAGACCTGCGGGGCAACCTGCTGTATATACATGGCACCGGCGATGATAATGTGCATTACCAGAATGCCGAGCTGCTGATTAACGAGCTGGTGAAATACAACCGCCAGTTCCAGCTGATGTCGTATCCGAACCGTACGCACAGTATATCCGAAGGCGAAGGCACCAGCGAGCATTTGCGTACCTTGTTTACCCAATATTTGCGGGAGCATTGTGCGCCGGGAGGAAGATAAGCAATTACAAAAAAGCCGCCTTTAGTTTTTAGAGGCGGCTTTTTATTTGGGGATGGGAATGTTTCAGAGGGTGTTCCGGGAACAGGGGGAACACCATGAAACAGGTGAAACAGTGCGGAACATATTGTTAGTCCGGATTTATAATCCGGCACTTGAAACTTCGGGGATTTCAAATCCCCGTATAAGTTGAGTCCGGGATTGAAAATCCGGACTAACGAGGTTCCGCTTCGCTAAACTCCGGCCAGCATAAGGGGCCTGCCCACCCGGCTTAATAACACGACAATTTACATCAGCTTAGCGCAGATTATTATAATTTGCAACGGCAAAGCTTTTCCTGCGCCTATTGATCTATGAACAGTTTCCTTAATTTTTGGACTCAGCTTTCCCGTTATGCTTTAGTAAGAATACTTGTTGGTGTACTGGTGTGCGCAGCTGTTTTGGTGCTAAGCCAGAAAGCGATGTTATCACTATTGCACTATACGGCGCTACCTGATATTCTGAGGCAGTTTATCGCGGCAGCTTCATCTGCCATAGCGGTAATGGTTACTTACCGGGCCTTGTTTAAATGGTATGAAAAAAGGACCATAACGGAGCTGAGTACCCGCGTTTTGGCAAGAGACCTTTTAGCCGGACTACTTATCGGTGGGTTACTTCAAACCTTGACGATTGCGGTCATTTATTTTAATAATAGTTATACCATTCTGTCGGTAAATAAATTGGTTGCTGTTTTACCCTGGTTGGGTATTTCTTTTGCGGCGGCCATTGGCGAAGAAATTGTTTTCAGAGGGGTTATTTTCCGAATCACCGAAGAGAAACTGGGCAGTTACTGGGCTCTGGCT
>CAXTCH010000015.1:0-2230 GCA_964241945.1 uncultured Mucilaginibacter sp. | reverse complement strand
TTTTTCAACCCTTCGGGCACACTGCCTTCCTCGCTGGCTATTGCCATACAGGCCGGCCTGTTATTGGGGGCAGCTTACCTGCTAACCCGAAATTTATGGTTGCCGATAGCGATTCATTTTGCTTGGGATTTTTTTCAGGCAGGTATTTACGGTGCAACCACTTCCGGTAACGATGCAGGAGAAAGCCTGATTACTTCAAAAATCAGCGGCCCGGAACTCATTACCGGCGGCCGGTTCGGACCGGAAGCTTCGCTGCAGGCAACGCTTTTTTGCTTACTTGCAGCTATAATTATACTGGCAATCAGCCGCCGAAAACAGATGAGAATTATTAGCATTAAATAGTTATGAAATTAAACTATATATTCCCCTCTGCTCATCAAAGTGTATTACTTCAATGGCTTATGCCGGTAGATTACATCTACACGGCAGACATAGTCTGCCCGCATAATCGGTCGAATTTACAATTTGCTAAACTTCGACCAGCGTAAGGGGGCCTACAAATATTTTTTGATCTTTCCCGTCACCTCAACTTTCGAAGTTGAAAATGTTAGCTTAGTACATAAACAACTTATTCTGAATGAAAACTTTTTTTCAATTGCTTACTATCTTTCTTCTTGTTGAATCCCAAGCACACCCTCAAGAACAGATCGAGCACTTGGCTTCCGATTATGTCAACGCAGTAGTAAACCATGACCTCGTCACAGAATTACAATGTATCTATCCCCAATTTATTGAAATGAAGGGAGGAAAGACTAAAGTGTTGAAAAGTATGCGTGAAAATCAATTGCAGGAACAAGCAAAGGGTGAAAATATCCAGCAATTCGTATTAGGGAAGTCAGGCCCAATATTCAAAGCTGGAGGAAAGCAGTATGCACTGCTGCCTTGCAAAGTTATCGTTTCAACCAAAGCTGGAGAATACTCGTATTTAACCTCATTGATGTGTATTAGATCTGATAGCAGCAAAAAATGGTATATTGTTGAATCTGGCGCCTTAGTTGATTACGAAATTAAAAAGTACTTTCCAGATGTATATGGAAAGCTATGGATTCCTCAGCGAACAATACCTGTTCCTATCTCCAAATAAAATAAGAGGGCGTAATTACTATAACGTTTGCCTTGATCGCATTTCAAATAAAGTTATTCATAATTGTTTATTTAGCATTTTAGTTTTACTCCAGACATCCTTTTATTAGTTCATTAGGATTAATAATAACTTAGGAATTTTAGGGCGAAATAATTCACTTTATACGCTTAAGAACTTCAAAGTATTCGTCTGGTTGCGACTTGGAAATTAAAATGAGAACTTTATCACCTTCTCTGAGTGTATCGTTGTTATTGGTTACAGTAAAATAGTTTTCAAATATTTTTTTTCTATATGAATATTCCACAGTAAGGCGGGGTACCCCGGAAACTACTCTTTGAGTTATAATGCCTCTTACAACTGTCCCGTCTTTTTTCAAAGCCTTGGTTTGATAGCAGCTGTGGATAAAGCCTGCGACTACAAAAGCTACAATCAAAAACATAATAAAGCCTGTTTCTAAATACTTCATTCTACTTATATATTGCCCCTTCAACCACGCTACGCCAAGCGTTTCTTGCTTGCTCTGCCACCGGGTGGTGCGGTGATAACATTGACCACAGGCTGAATTAACTTCTCGGCAAAGGCGTCGGTCGTGCTAAAATAAGTCTCGTCCGTCAGGCTAAAGGGGTGGTTACTTAGTTGTCACTTTATAACAAATATATTATCAGTGTCCTCTATCTGCATTGTTGGTCTACCATTTACGTTAATTAGTTTACCTGTAACCCTTACAGTTTTGCCATTGATGTGCTCTCCCAAAGACTTAACTTTACCCAAAAGCTTCACGGTAATTAATTGATTTGGATGTTTAGCGCCTAGTTCAAGTAAATAGAGATTATGAGTATTACGTGAGTAACATACTTTTTCTGTTATATCAACTATTTCCCCAATATAATTCATTGCCTCACCAGCTGGGATTGCAGTAGCAACTGGATAGCCGCTAATATCAGGACGAGTATAAAATTTTCTATGTATTGTTGGATTAATGCTGGTTGAATTAGTTTGAGAAGGGATAGTATCATGTATCTTGATTTTTTGCTTATAAGATGAACTAGAATATATAAACATGAAATCCAAAGCAGCAGACAGCTGGCAATTTTTTAGTACAAAGCATTTATTAAGATAATTTGGTTTAATTGGCAAGTAAGATAC
>CAXTCH010000014.1:16171-18170 GCA_964241945.1 uncultured Mucilaginibacter sp. | reverse complement strand
AACGAAGCATTCCTGAATATACAGAGCGGCTCTATAAGTCGAGGATTACTTCGTTCCTCGCAATGACGCGTTTATATTGCATAGTTCTGTCAGGTGCTCATCGAAGTTTCCAACTTCGATGGCTTATGCCGGCAGATGGTATGTATACACAAACCATAGTTAACCACCAATACGTCCGGTCATCAAACAACCACTCCGTTTTTCTGTACTTTTGTAATCAGCTGCTCTCCCAGCAGCTAATGCTTATGAACGCAACAGAAAAAACCTTTACCCATATCAACCCCGAAAACAACAATCCGGCGATGGTGGATGTGAGTGATAAGCAGGTGACGAAACGCATAGCCCGTGCCCGCAGCGTGGTGGTGTTGGGCGATGAGATTATGCAGCACCTCACGGGTAATGATATCCAAACCAAAAAAGGCCCGGTGTTTCAAACGGCCATTATAGCCGGTATCATGGCCGCCAAGAAAACCAGCGACCTGATACCCCTGTGCCACCCGCTGGCGCTGGAAAACTGCAAGATCGATATCAGCATTAATCAGCAACAGGAAGTGGTTATTGATTGCACGGCGGTTATTACTTCAAAAACAGGGGTAGAGATGGAAGCGCTTACCGGCGCCAGTGTGGCCGCGCTTACTATTTATGATATGTGCAAAGCATTTTCACACCATATTGTAATTAAAGAAACCCGGCTGATTGAAAAGACAGGAGGAAAAAGTGACTTCATCGCAAAATAAGTCGCATCGGAAACATGGCGCCATTACCCGGCCTGCGCTTGGTGAATTTCACCGTAATGAACTGGCCATTTTAGGTACGCCCTGTAAAAATATACAGCAATTGGTTCATCAAATAATTGATACGCTTGCGGCCCGATGGCGTATTGCTTATGTAGATGCCGACCACAAAGCTGAACCGCCCGTCGCCGATACCGCTTTGGCATATGGCGCTACTATGGAGTTTACCGATCAGATCAACTCCCGTAAGGTGATTTATCAGCAGCAGTTCAATAATTTTGAGAACCGGGCACTGTTCAATAATCAGGATTTGGTATTGGTTAACGGTAATCATTTCAGGGCACACAGCCAGATTATAGTAATTGATGATGCCAAACCGCTGTATAAAAAGCTGGACCGACTTACAGATGTTAAGCTTGTCTTGTATACTTCAGGTAATCAGCTATTACCTGCTGAGGTGTTGAATTATAATCCGGCTTTAGCCCGGGTGCCTGCCTTACCAATAAATGATACCGCTGCTATTGCCGCTTTTATTGAACAATACCTGCAGCAGCGCCTGCCGCCTGTGTATGGCCTGGTACTGGCCGGCGGTAAAAGCACCCGGATGGAAACGGATAAGGGCAGCATCAGTTATTATGGCAAAAGTCAGCGTGTGCATACGTATGAGCTGTTAAGCACATTGACTGAAGCCGCTTATGTATCATATGCCGATGAGCAGTCGGTGAACCCTAAAGAAGGGCTGCCTTATATAACCGATAAGTTTTTAGGCTTAGGTCCGCTGAGCGGTATTCTATCCGCCTTTCAGCAAAAGCCGGATGGCGCCTGGCTCACCGTCGCCTGCGATTTACCTTATTTATCGGCTGCCACCCTGCAATATTTGGTGCAGCACCGAAACCCCTCCAAAATGGCCACCGCCTTTATAGATCCCGAAGGAAAGTTTCCCGAACCTTTAATTACTCTATGGGAACCCCGCGCTTACCCTGTTTTACTGAGCTTTTTAAGCCAGGGCTACGATTGTCCGCGCAAGGCGCTCATTAACTCAGCTATAGAACTGCTGCACGCCCCTCAAGTGCAGGACTTACAGAACATTAACCACCCACAGGAGCGGGATGAGGTGATAAAGCGGTTGTCGGTAACGTTGTAAAGAACTAAATATTAAAAAAATGCTGTTATTCTGAGCGCCGGCGAAGAATAGCAGATACTATTGAACTGATACAGGTGTTGCAAGGTGTTGCGCACTGTTGTATAGTGTTGCGCGGTGTTGC
>CAXTCH010000014.1:0-16071 GCA_964241945.1 uncultured Mucilaginibacter sp. | reverse complement strand
GGTGTTGCACCTGTTGCATGCAACACCTGCAACACTTATCAATCCATATAAAACTGTTATATTGCCGCTGCAAATATCTATTGCCTCATGAAAAAACTCTGCTGTATCCTTTTGCTCACTGCCGGAATTAGAATGGCAGCGCTGGCCCAAAGCGTAGCTGTTGGTGGCGAAGTGCCGAAGCCTTATACCCTTTCGGCAGCCACCATGAAACAAATGAAACGGGTTACCCTTAATTTGAAAGCCCATGACGGGCAGATGCATCAGTTTTCGGGTGTGCTGCTGGCCGATGTGCTAACCGAAGCCGATGTTTCCGTAGGCGAAGGCTCGGCCAAACGGGCGGTGAAAAGCTATGTGCTGGTTAATGCCGAAGATAAATACCAGGCCGTATATGCCATGGCTGAATTTGAGCCGATGTTTACCGGTAACCAGATTATCATAGCTGATGAAGTTGACGGCAAACCACTGCCCGCCAATACCGGCCCCTTCCAGATGATTGTGCCGGGCGAGAAGAAATTCGGCCGTTGGGTACGTCAGGTTAAAGAAATCAAGCTCATCACCGTTAAAGAATAAGTGCATGAAAAGATGGCTGATCTGCCTTGCAGTATTCGTCCTGCCGCTGACGGGCATAGCACAGCGCCTGCGCATAGCGGTGGCGGCCAACGCCCAGTTTGTGGCGAAGCATCTGGCTGCCGAGTTTAAGAGAGAAACCGGCATAGAAGCCGAACTAATAACAGGCGCATCAGGCAAATTCGCTACCCAGATAGAGCAGGGCGCACCTTTTGATGTATTTCTTTCTGCCGACATGAAATATCCGCAGGAGTTGTATGACCAAGGCTTTGCTGCCGCCAGGCCCAAAGAATATGCCTATGGCAAACTGGTTATCTGGACGACCAAAAACATCAGCCTGAACAAAGGTCTGGCTGTATTAACCGACCCTTCAATTAATAAAATAGCAATAGCGAACCCTAAACTGGCGCCTTATGGTGAGGCGGCTGTCCACGCATTAACGCAGATGAAGATGCTCGAAAAGGTACAGCCTAAAATTGTATACGGTGAGAGCATTGCCCAGGTAAACCAGTACCTGCTTACCGGCGCTGCCGATGCTGCCCTAACGGCCAAATCTGTAGTGCTCGACCCGGAACAGGCCGGTAAAGGAAAATGGATTGAAGTGAAAAGCAATTTGTATCAACCCATTGCACAGGGCGTTGTTATTATCAAAACTGCGGCTGGCAACAAACAGGCGCAGCAGTTTTATCGTTTTATATTCAGCCGCCAGGCGAGGCAAATTTTTAAAAAGTATGGATACCAATAAACTCAATACCCTAAAAGCCACCATTCATCAGGTAGAAACCGATGGGTATGTTTCGCTGGTAACGGTGCAAACCGAAGGCGAAACCTTTACCGCCTTAACCAATGCACTCCCGCAAAACACTTCGTGGCTGCAAAAAGGCAATGCCATCAACCTCGAATTCAAGGCTGCTGATATGGCTATCGCCAAACTATTCTCGGGCGCAGTAAGTATTCGTAATTATTTCAAAGCCACCATCACTGCTATCGAAGCCGGTGAGATTTTAACCGAGGTAACCCTGGACTACAAAGGGCATACGCTGTATTCAGTAATCACTAACGCGGCGGCCAATGCGCTGAACCTGAACGAGGGCGATGAGGTAACCGGTCTGGTAAAATCAACCGAAATTACGGTGAACATGGAATAACCTCCAAAGTGCCCATGGATTATCAGCCTTTACTACTCACGCTTAAACTGGCTTTGGTAACCACGGCCGGTTTGTGCGTAACAGGTATTCCGCTGGCGGCCCTGCTGTTTTTCAGCAAGTCCAGATTCAAGCCGGTGGCCGAGGCGCTCATCAGCCTGCCATTGGTGCTGCCGCCTTCTGTTTTAGGGTTCTACCTGCTATTGGCCTTAAGTCCGGCCAGCTGGTTGGGCAGCCAACTGCTCAACTGGTTTAACCTGCGGCTGGTATTCTCATTTGCAGGCCTCGTTATCGGTTCCATGATTTACAGTTTACCCTTTATGGTGCAGCCGGTACAAGCCGGGTTGGAAACCTTGCCCGTTAATTTACAGCAGGCAGCTTATACGCTGGGCAAATCGCGGTGGCAAACGTTATGGCGTGTGCTGCTGCCCAACAGCAAGGGGGCTTTGCTGAGCGGCATTGTGCTTACTTTTGCACATACCATGGGCGAGTTTGGTTTGGTGATGATGATAGGCGGCAACATTCCCGGCGTGAGCAGGGTAGCTTCAATTGCCATTTACGAGGAAGCAGAGGCGCTAAACTTTCATCAGGCGCACATCTACTCAGCCATTTTGCTGGCGGTCTCTTTTATGATACTGGTAACGGTGTATATCACCAACCGCAACCTGTTCAAAAAGCGCTTGGCGGGATGATTAAAATAAGTATTCGCAAAAAGCTGAAGCTGGCCGAAGGCGAAACGATTCTTACCGTAGACGCTGAACTGCCGGAGGCGAGCCTTACTGCCCTCTACGGGGCATCCGGCGCTGGTAAAACCACCCTGCTGAAAATCATGGCCGGATTGATGCAGCCTGACGAAGGGGTCATTGAGGTAGAAGGACAAACCTGGCTGAATACCCGGCAACACATCAACCTGCCGCCGCAAAAACGCAGTACCGGCTTCGTGTTTCAGGATTACGCCTTGTTTCCTAATATGACGGTGGCCGAAAACCTGCAGTTTGCCGCGCCGCACAAAAACTTGGGACAGGAAATTACTCAACTCCTCGAAATTATGCAGCTGGAGCAGATGAAAAACGTAAGGCCCCACCTGCTTTCAGGCGGACAACAGCAGCGCGTAGCCCTGGCCCGGGCCATCATCCGCCACCCACGGGTGTTATTAATGGACGAGCCGCTGTCGGCCTTGGGCAGTGAATTGCGCTTTGAGCTGCGCAGCCGGTTGGCAGCATTGCATAAGCAGTATAATTTTACGGCCTTTTTGGTGAGCCACGATGCGGGCGAAATCTATCAGTTGGCTGACCGGGTGCTGCATCTTCATGAGGGTAAAATAGTGGCCGACGGTACTCCCGCGCAGGTGTTCGGAGCCGCTGATCGGTCTGCCCTGCAATGGGTAGGAGAGGTAATTCAAATCACAGCTGCTGGTGTAATAGTGCTGGTTAATCATCAAGTGCTCATGTTACCCTTAACCGCTGTTGCAGGGCAAGCCTTGCAACCCGGTCAAAAGGTAAGCCTTTTATGTAATTGGGCTGACTTAACTATACAAAAGCTTTCCTAACTTTATGCATCAGTCCGAAAACTTAACGAAGGTGACATTGTTACCCAAGCAACAGCGGTTTGGAGCTGATAAGAAGCATAGTTTTTTACATTTACTTTTATGGAAATACTGCTGTTTGGCATCACCCGCGAAATTGCCGGAAAGCAAAAGCTTACGCTGCCGGCTGCCGAATCTGTGAGCACAGTGGGTGAACTGAAAGCATGGCTGGCTGGTCAGTACCCGGCCTTAAAGCAACTGAGTTCACTGGCTGTTGCAGTGGACAATGAATACGCCGAAAACGAAGTGCCTTTAAACGCTGCCAGCGAAATAGCTTTGATACCGCCGGTGAGCGGGGGTTAATATATGACGATCAGAATTGTTGAACATATTGATTTAAACGAGGCTTATGCAGTGCTTCGTACGCCCGGGGCCGGGGCCATAAATTTGTTTATAGGTACGGTGCGCAATCACAGCAAAGGTAAAGCGGTTATCCATCTGGATTTTGAGGCATACGACGCCATGGCGATACGGCAAATGGAAATTATCGCTGAGCAGGCCAAGGTGCAATGGGCTTTGGAAAAGCTGGTGATGATACATGCTACAGGCGCCAAAGAGCCGGGGGAACCGGTGGTAGTGGTAGGCGTATCGTCGGCGCACCGCGAAGCTTCCTTTGAGGCCTGCCGTTTTTTGATTGATGAGCTGAAAAAGACAGTGCCCATCTGGAAAAAAGAGTTTTATGAGGATAACAGCGTTTGGGTAAATGCGCATCCTTGATATATTAATACATACCTTTTGTCATTTCGAGCGACAGCGAGAAATGACAAAATATTGGTAATGATACAATGAGCGAAAGCAGATTAGTTGATAGATATGGCAGGCAGTTGAACTACCTGAGGTTATCGGTTACCGACCGGTGCAACTTCAGGTGTTATTATTGTATGCCCGAAGAAGGGGTGGATTTTGCAAAGCGTACTGAACTGCTGTCTTTTGCCGAAATGCTGCAGCTATCGGAGATATTCTGCGATATGGGCGTGTCTAAAATACGCATCACAGGGGGCGAACCCTTTGTGCGTAACGGTATTATGTCGTTTTTAGACCAGCTAAGTAAAGTTGATGGATTAAAGGAAATTACCGTAACCAGTAACGGTACGTTATCGGCTAAATATCAGGCGGCTTTGCTGCAAATGGGTATCCGTAAAATCAATATCAGCTTAGATTCACTGGATAAGCACCGCTTTCATCAAATTACCCGCCGGGATAGTTTCGATGAGGTGTATCGTGGCATATTCAAGCTGTTGCAGGATGGCTTTGATATTAAGCTTAACTGCGTAGTGGCGGAGAATAAAAATATAGGCGATATTATTCCATTTATCGAGCTTACCAAAGATTACCCCTTATCAGTACGCTTTCTGGAAGAAATGCCTTTCAATGGTACGCAGGCACAAATCAAGGCCGATTGGGATTATAAACGCATCCTGGATTATATCAGCCGGCATTACCCGGATATAAACCGGCTTATCAATGAGGCCAGCTCCACCTCCGTCAATTACCGGGTGCCCGGCTACCAAGGTAGCTTTGGGGTAATCCCGTCTTTCAGCCGCACGTTTTGCGGTACCTGTAACCGTGTCCGTTTGTCGGCCACCGGCGAACTGCGTACCTGCTTGTACGGGCCGCCGGTAGTGAATTTGCGCGACGTATTGCGCCGGGGCGCATCGGTTACCGGGGTTGAACAAGAGATACTGGAAGCGGTTGCGCAGCGCCAACCCAACGGTTACGCGGCTGAAACGTTGGCTAACAATTCAGTGCATCAATCCATGTCGGTGTTAGGCGGATAAAATTTAGTCAGTTACATGAATACATTTACCCGATACAACCGGCAAATACAGCTTCCGGGCTTTGGTTACGAAGGGCAGCAAAAACTGCAGCAAAGCAGCGTACTGGTTATCGGCGCCGGCGGTTTGGGGGTACCTGTGCTGCAATACCTGGTGGGTATGGGCGTAGGCACCATCGGCATTGCCGACGGCGATAGCGTAAACTTAACTAATCTTCACCGTCAGGTGCTGTATGGCGAAGCTGATTTACAGCAGTCAAAAGTGGGTACCGCTGTTAAAAAGCTTACTGCGCTTAACCGCCAGCTGCGCATTCAGCCTTTTTTTGAAAATGTTACCCGTGACAATGTATTGTCGCTGATTAATAATTACAATGTGGTTATTGATGCCACCGATAATTTCAGCACCCGCTATCTTATCAATGATGCCTGCGTAATACTGAACAAACCTTATGTGTATGGTGCGGTGCATCAGTATGAAGGACAGGTAAGCGTATTCAATTACCAGGACGGGCCAACCTATCGTTGCCTGTACCCCGTGCCGCCCGGCGAAGGTGAAATACCGGATTGCAATACGGCAGGGGTACTGGGTATAGTGCCGGGTATTGTTGGCTGTCAGCAGGCATTACAGGCCGTAAAGGTGATTACAGGCGTTGGTAAAACTCTGTCGGGCTGGTTGCAGATATTCGATTTTCTGAATGACGACCAGTATAAAATTAAACTTAAAGCCAAGTCCCAAAACAAGCAGATTACTCAATTACAGCAAAGCTATGAAGCGCCTGTTTGCCACACGGTAACTGCTATTAAACCAATGGAGCTCAACCAATGGTTTGAAGGCCGTAAAACCTTTTACCTGATGGATGTACGCGAGGAAAATGAATTTGCACAAGTGCATTTGCAGGAGGCTAATTTGTTCCCCTTGTCTTCCTTCAATCCAGCCGAAATTGAACTGCCGGCAAATACACCGGTAGTTACCTTTTGTCAAAAAGGCAGCCGCAGCCTGCAAGCCGCCGGTTTGTTACAGGAAAAATATCCGCAACTGGATATTTACAGTTTACAGGGTGGTTTGGAACAGTGGTTTGTCGAGTTGGGCAACCAGCGTATCATCCGCCAATAAGTTTATATTTATCTACCCAACATAAGCCCAATGATTTCGGTACAGAAAGCATTAGAAATTGTAATACAACAAACTAAAACCTTCGGAACCGAAGATGTGCCCTTGTTGCAGGCTTCCGGCCGTACACTGGCCCGGGACGTAATAGCGGATCGTGATTTTCCGCCTTATAACCGGGTGACCATGGACGGCATTGCCATCAGCAAGGATGCTTTTACTGCCGGGCGGCGAAACTTCCGGATACAAGGCGTTCAGGCGGCCGGGCAACCTGTGCAAAAGCTGAATAACCCGTTTCAATGCTTGGAGGTAATGACCGGGGCCATACTGCCCGAAGGTACAGATGCCGTAATCAGATATGAGGATTGCTTTATAGAGGGCAGCGAAGCGATTGTCAGTTTGGATGGGGTTGAGCTGATGCAGAACGTGCACCTGCGAGGCACCGATGGCGAAGCCGGAATAGTGCTGGTCCAAAAAGATCAACTTATCACACCTGCTGTCATTGCCATTATGGCTGCAGTGGGCATGAGCACAGTAAGCGTATACCGCCTGCCTGCCATTGCAGTTTGTGCCACCGGCGACGAACTGGTGGATATAGATCAACAACCTGCAGTTCATCAAATCCGTCAATCTAACAGCTATATGCTGGCTTCGGCCCTGTTGCAGGAAGGCATCCAAGCCGACCGCTATCACCTGATAGATGATCCCAATGAAATGCGTGTTCAGTTGGAAAACATCATCAGCCAGTATGATGCCATTTTATTTTCAGGTGCGGTATCTAAAGGGAAATTTGATTACCTGCCGCAGGTGCTGACCGAATTGGGGATGCAGCAATTGTTTCATAACATCGCCCAACGGCCGGGTAAGCCGTTACTTTTCGGTATATTTCCTGATCAGGCGCTGGTATTTGCTTTTCCGGGCAACCCGGTATCTACTTATGTATGTTTTGAGTTGTATTTCAAAGCCTGGCTTTATCAATGTCTGCGCAAACAAAGAAAGCAGCTAAAGGCGCATCTGACCAAAGAAATCTCTTTTACACCTAATTTGGCCTACCATATACCGGCTCAGCTAACATGGCATGAGGGTGAGGCATGGGTAAGCCCCGATATGATGTCAACTTCGGGCGATATGGTGGTACTGTTGCAGGCTAATGCACTCATCAGTCTGCCGGCAGAGGAGCAATACTGGGCGGAAGATACGATGGTGGATGTATTGCTGTTAAACTAAAGCTTTATCGCCCAAAATAAAGTGCGCTTTAAAACTGCGTTTATGATTTTGCTGTTGTGCTTTTAAGCTGTTATGAAAGAAATAGAAGACATTATACAAGCTTTTGACCGGGCGCAGCAGCAGGGCAGGCAAACGGCGCTGGCTACCGTGGTAAAGGTAGAAGGGTCATCATACCGCCGGGCAGGCGCACGTATGCTGGTAACCGAAGACGGTCAGCTTACCGGCGCTATCAGCGGTGGTTGCCTGGAAGGTGATGCCTTGCGTAAGGCACGCCTGGTTATGGCGCAGCAGCAGCCCATGTTAGTGACCTATGATACCACCGATGATGATGACGCCAAACTGGGTGTGGGTTTGGGCTGTAACGGCATTATTCATATACTGATTGAGCCGCTGCATGCCGACGAAGCGGGAAATCCGATAGCTTTATTTAAGCAGGTGCTGAGCAAACGGCGTAATGCGGTGCTGGTTACTTTATTTTCATTGACCAACCGTAAAGGAGCGCAGCCGGGTACGTGTTTGATGCTAACTGATGAGAAGCAAATATTTAAATGCAACTGCAACAGCTTGCAGGACGAATTGCTGACCGATGCAAAACAAATATTGCAAACGGGCCGCTCTGCCATCCGCAATTATGCGAGCGGCGAAACGGAATTAACCGGCTTTATAGAACTCATGCGGCCGCCGGTTAATCTGTTTGTATTTGGGGGAGGGAATGACGCTATGCCACTGGTGCAGATGGCAGCCGTATTGGGCTGGCATACTACCGTTATTGATGGGCGAACCCATTATGCCTCAGCTGACCGTTTTCCTCAGGCCAAAAAAGTGCTGCTGGCCAAACCCGAGCAGGCGCTGACTTCTCTGTCATTTGACGGCCGAACCGTGGTGGTGCTGATGACCCATAACTATAATTATGATTTGGCTATGTTGCGTGGACTACTGCCGATGGAGCTTACCTATGTAGGCAGCCTTGGCCCCAAAAAAAAGCTGGATCGCATGCTGGAAGAGTTGCAGGAAGAAGGCATTTATCCCACTGAACAGCAGCTCAAAAGTATTTATGGCCCTACCGGGCTGGATATCGGGGCGGAAACTTCGGAAGAAATTGCCCTGTCTATGCTCTCTGAAATGCAGGCGGTTGTGCAACATACCACAGGTACCTCCTTACGGGAAAAGGCCAGTGTTATCCATGCCCCTATGGCTGAAATTACCGGAGTTGAATAAAGCAGCATGACAGGCATCGTCATTTTAGCCGCAGGCGCTTCTACCCGGATGGGGCAACCCAAGCAACAGCTTAAATTAGGTAACCGCACTTTACTGCAAATGTCCATTGATGCGGCGGTTAACAGCGAGGCTGAGGCGGTAGTGATCGTCTTAGGTGCTAAAGCAGCCGAAATAGAAATGCAGATTACTGCCAGTGAGCAGGTAACCGTATGCAAAAATGATGATTGGCCATCGGGCATGGCTTCCAGTATCCGCAGCGGCTTGCTTGAGTTGCTGGATATACATCCGGATATCGGAAACGCCCTGTTTATGCTTTGCGATCAGCCTTTTACAGAAACCGCGCTGCTAAACCGGTTAATTGAAAAGCAACAAGAGAAAAAAGCCGGCATCGTGGCCTGTACTTACCAGGAAACCACAGGTGCACCGGTACTTTTTAACCGTAGTTATTTTAATGAACTGCTGACCCTAACCGGGCAGGAAGGGGCTAAAAAGCTATTAACAGAATTTAGTGAAGAAGTAGTTACAGTTCCCTTTGATAAAGGAGGTGTGGATATAGATACGCCGGAGGATTATCAGCGATTGCTGGAGAGAAAATAGAAAATGAAAATTTGCCGGTGCAAGGTATGAACCCATCCTCGACTTACAGAGCGGCTCTGCATAATTAAGGAGGGGTTCGTTCCCTGCAATAACGCGTTTTACTTACTGATTACTGCTCTACATAATGATAGGTTAACCCGCCATCTACAAAATAGCTGCTGCCGGTTACGTATTTGGCATCATCAGAGGCTAAAAAGGCAACTACAGCCGCTACATCTTCCGGCGTACCCATTTTATCCATCGGGATATTTTTTGTCACTTTTTCCAGCAGTTCGGGATCAGAAAGCAGCTTCTGATTAATAGGAGTGGCAATAGCGCCGGGGCAAACGTTGTTGATGCGGATATTCAGCGGCGCCAATTCGGTAGCCAGATTGCGGGTCAGCATTTTAAGCGCCCCTTTGCTGGCACAGTAAGCGGCAAAGTGCGGGAAAATAATTTCTTCGTGCACCGAACTCATGTTTACAACTACTCCTGCGCGGTTAGCCGCTTTTGCATATTTCACAAATGCCTGGGTAGTAAAAAATACGCCTTTCAAATTTACATTCATTACAAAATCGTATTCCTCTTCGGTAACATCCCAAAAATCGTGGTTCTTTTCTACGCCGGCATTGTTAACCAAAATATCTAAGGTACCAAAGGCTTCAACAGCCTGGTTTACCAAATCAGTAACCCCCTGTGCGGTGCTGATATCAGCGCCCACAAACTTGGCTTGCTGGCCCATATCGCTAATTTGCTTCAGCATGGCCTCGGCACGGTCATCATATTTATGACCGTTTAATATTACTTTGGCGCCCTCACTGGCCAGGCGTACCGCGCAGGCAGCACCAATACCCTGATTACTGCCGGTTACTAAAGCTACTTTATTGTCAAAACGACCCATTGTATTATAGTTTTGTGTTTAGTACTAAAACAGATAAACCCGCTTAGGTTTGCCTTACGATGAAGTTTTTATACTTTCGGGCGAGTGGTGGTCATGGTAGCTGATGCGGGCGGCCTCAATGCGGTAATAATGATGCAGGCGCAGTAACCGGAACAAGGCCACAACCACGGCAACCCCTGTTAACGGCCCCACCCAAAATACCCAGTAAGCGGTATATACGTTACTGATAACTGCCGGACCAAAACTGCGGGCCGGATTATCGCTGGTGCCAGACAGCGCGCTTTCGGCCCATACCATAAAGCCATATAAAAAGGGCATGGTAAACGGCGTATAATTGCGCAGCTTAGGGCTGCCCACAAAGCTGAAAATAACGGTTATGAGGCAGGCGGTAGTGATGGCTTCACCAATCAGTGCAGCAATGATGCCTGCCTGGCCGGGTACAGTGTTACCATAATGAATGCTTTTGCCTTGCGCACCCCAAAGCAACAGGGGGACGGATCCTGCCACAGCACCCAGCATCTGGCTGATGATATAAGCCAGCATGGCATGGGTTTTCATTTTACCTCGCATCCAAAAGGCAATGCTTACCGCCGGGTTAATGTGCGCCCCGCTGATTTTACCTACCGGGGATAAAGTAACCAAGCAACCCGTGCCGCCAAACAAAAAGCCAGTAAGTAACCGGCGATAAGGCACGTAGGGAATTAACCGGGCCACCAGCGAACCTGCGCCCCAGTCGAGAATTACAAAACTAAGCCCAACGGCTACCAGCAAAGCAGTACCTATACATTCGGATATGCACAACTTTAATAAGGTTCTGCCGGGCGTAAGCATAAGGTTAGCGTAACAGGGCAATTAACCCCGTCCAGCCGGTTTGGTGGCTGGCGCCCAGTCCCTGACCGGTGTCTCCATGAAAATATTCATGAAACAGGATGTAATCTTTAAAATGCTCGTCAAAATTCAATTTCGGATGGCCGCCGAACACTGGGCGCTCGCCTTTTTCGTTCCGCAGAAAAATGTTTTTAAAACGTTGCCCTATAGCGTCGCCAATTTCTTCAAGGGTACTGTATTGACCCGACCCGGTAGGATATTCAACCTTAAAATCGTCCGTATAATATTCTTGAAAGCGGTACAGCGCATTGATGAGCAAATAGTTAATGGGTGCCCAGATGGGGCCGCGCCAGTTGCTGTTACCGCCAAACATACCCGTATCGCTTTCGGCAGGGGCGTATTTTACGTTGTAATTGGCGCCGTCTAAATGATATTCAAAAGGATGCTGCTCATATATTTTTGATACCGAACGAATGCCATAATCCGACAAAAATTCACTGGTATCCAGCATACGCCTTAGCAGTAACTTCATGCGGTGGCCGCGCAACAGTGAAAACAAGTGCTTTTCATCGCCTTGAGTGTCTTTCCAGCGGCTTACCAGCTGCACCAGATCTGGGCGCTGATTCATAAACCAGTCGAGCCGTTTTACCAGGTTGGGCAGTTGCTGCCAGCGGGCCTCATCAAAAACAATGGCGGCAAACATCGGCACCAGCCCCACAATAGTGCGTAGTCGGAGGCGGTCAAAGCTGCCATCTGGTTTGCGCAGCAAATCATAATAAAAGCCGTCCTGGTCATCCCAAAGACCGTTGCTGTCGGGCCCCATATTACCAATGGAGCCGGCAATGTACAGGAAATGCTCACTGAATTTTATCGCCATGCTTTCGTACACCGGGTTGTGCACTGCCAGCTCCATGGCAATACGCATCATATTGAGGGCGTACATAGCTACCCAACTGGTACCGTCGGCTTGTTCCAGTAAGCCGCCGCCGGGCACTGGGGCACTGCGGTTAAATACACCAATGTTATCTAATCCCAAAAAGCCGCCTTCAAAAATGTTATTGCCTTCGCTGTCTTTCCGGTTTACCCACCACGTAAAGTTGAGCAGCAGTTTCTGAAATATTTCCTCTAAAAAAGGAATATCTCCGGTACCGGTCAGGTTCTTGTCTGTTTTGTATACCTGCCAGCTGGCCAGGGCATGCACGGGTGGATTTACATCGCTGAAATCCCATTCATAGGCAGGCAGTTGCCCGTTGGGATGTAAAAAATCGGCATTTACCAGCAGGCGCAATTGCTGCTTGGCAAAACCGGCATCAATAGGCGCAAAGGCAATACAATGGAAAGCCATGTCCCAGGCTGCAAACCAGGGATATTCCCACTTATCAGGCATCGACAGCACATTTTGTGATAAAAAATGCTGCCAGTGCGTATTACGGCTGCTTCGGTGACCCGGCGGCGGAGGTGGCTCGGTAGGGTCGCCGTCCAGCCATTGCTTTACGTTGTAATAGTAAAATTGCTTGCTCCACAGCATGCCGGCCCAGGCCTGGCGTTGCACCAGTTTTTCGTCCTCGCTTTTGCCTGAGCTTTGCTTATCGGCATAAAATTCATCAGCCTCGGCTTTGCGAACGGCAAAAATATCTTTAAAATCGTTAAAAGGATTGATCTGTTTGGCAGCCGATAAGCGCAGGCAAACCTCTGTGCACCCTTGTCCTTCAATGGTTAGCTGATACCAAAGTGCGGCTTTAGTACCTTCATTGTGTGGGTTCACGGCATTTACATCATTATTCACCACCCGGTTATGGATGCCGTCTTTCACATAGGGTGTAGTGTTCGGGCTGTTGAACAGGCGCTGCTCGTTACTTTCGTTTTCCGTAAATAAAAATTCGGGGTGGCCGTCAGCATACAGGTGATAATTGCCGGAGCCGGGCATGCGGATAAGCACCTTGTCCTCACCTAAATATAATTGTTCGGGTTTCTGCCTACCTTCGCCCCAATCCCAAGTGTTGCGAAACCAAATCTGCGGCAATAAGTGCAGCTGAGCCGCATTTTTACTGCGGTTATAAACGGTGTATTTAATCAGGACATCATCCGTATCATTTTTGGCATATTCAATAAATACATCAAAATAATGATCGTCATCAAACAGGCCGGTATCTAATAACTCAAACTCCGGCTGCAGGCGGCTGCGTTTACTATTTTCCTCAATCAGTTGCTCATAGGGATAAGCGGCCTGCGGGTATTTATACAGCATTTTGCAATAGCTGTGGGTAGGTGTACTATCTAAATAATAATACAGTTCTTTTACGTCCTCGCCATGGTTGCCCTCGCTATTGGTCAGGCCAAACAATCGTTCTTTTAAAATAGGGTCGTTACCATTCCATAGCGCCAGGCTCAGGCATAGTTGCTGGCAATCGTCGCTAAAGCCGCCTATGCCATCTTCGCCCCAGCGGTAAGCCCGGCTGCGTGCCTCGTCATGGGTAATGTAATTCCATGCATCCCCGTTGTCACTATAATCTTCACGTACGGTTCCCCACTGACGTTCCGCTAAATAAGGTCCCCATTTCAGCCAGTTGGCTTTTCCGGTATAGTGTTCTTCAAGGCGTTGTATTTCAGCACTCATAAAGGTGTTTCAGCAAATTATAGTTGCCCGCACAAAAGCAGGGCAAAGCTGTGCGGAAAGATAGAATTTGTGCCGGAGATGAACAGCAACAAACTTTTAAAAATGATGCAGATAAATGAAAGCAATAACTCCTTCAAATTTTATTATAGAAATAACATTACCTATAGTGCAGGCCCCCCATTTTTATAAACGGCTTATCTGAACGCTCTGATAAGCATCATCCAAAGTATGGAATTTAGTCTTTACTCACCTCGTCGGCACCCTGGTGAGCCTCGGCCAGTGTAGCTTTTACGGTATCCATAATTTTACCTTTCAAGGAATTAAATTCATCTTCAATGAAAGGCATTTTTTCCTTGAGGTCATCCCAGCCTTTACTCAGGGTTTCGGTAATTTTATTGCCACCTTCGGAGGTGCTGTTCGATACAAACAGGTAAGCCAGTGCGCCTGCTGCCGCACCTACCAGTAGTGGCACAATAACGCTGCCTGATTCTTTTTCGGTTGATTGATCCATGTTACAAACGGAGTTGAGTAGTTGTCATGATTGAACAAGCCGGAAGGATATAGGTTTGTAATAATTCTATGTAAGTTGCAGGGTAATACCAGCTCTTATTTTGACAATTTTAAAACTTAATTGCCGTTAACGGTATTTCTTTTAAAACTTAAAAGCGCTAATTGAATGTCCGAATCCTATGGCAGAATTATTTGTTCAACCTAAAAAACGCACGCCATGGTGGTTATGGCTGTTGCTGCTTATTATTGTTATTGGCATTGTGTATTACTTTGCCAAAGGCCGCAACCAGCTGGCTACTGTAAACACTTCGGCCGGTGATACCACAGTAACCACAACTGATACCGCTAAAACGGATACCGGAGTAGTAAAAAAGTAACCGCTTAACCTAAAAAATTTAAAGTTATGGCTTCAACAGAAAATACCACCGATGCTAACCGCCTTGAGGCGCTGGGCGGCAGTGATTACGAAATAGCCGATGGGCAACCCAACATTAAAGGGTGGGATGTTTACGATATACAGCACAAAAAAGTAGGCGAAGTAGAAGAACTGCTGTTTAATCCGCCATCGCGTCGGGTGCGGTACATGATTGTAGATTTAAAACGTAACGAGTTTAATCTGGCCGACCGTAAGGTGGCCGTTCCCATAGGAGTGGCCGAGTTGCATAAACACAATGACGAAGTACTGCTGCCTGATGTTACCGCGGTTCACCTTACCTCGCTGCCTACCTATGAAAAAGGGCATCCGCTTACTTATGATAAAGAGCTTGCCATACGTAACGCTTTTGCAGTACCCAGCCCTGAAGTAATTAAAGGTGCCGATTTTTATGAGCACGAGCATTTTAACCAAAACCGCTTTTATGGCAGCCGTAACCAGCAGCCCAAGACGGGTGATGCGCCTGATACTCGTTTGCCGTAAACATAAGTGTGCGTAACATCACTCCTGATATAAAAGTCTGAAGGCCCGTATACTCAAGATACGGGCCTTCGGGCTTTTATAAATTTATAAATAAAACTGTGAGCAAAAGGGCGTGTTAGACTTATATAAAGCAACGATAAACATGAAACCTGTAACCTCTATCATAGAATGCCCGAAGGGCAGTGGGCACAAGTATAATTACGTACCCGAAATTAAGTGTTTTAAACTTACCAAAGTAATGCCTGCGGGGCTGGTATTCCCGTTTGACTTTGGATTTATTCCTGATACGAAAGGCGAGGATGGTGACCCGCTGGATATTATCGTAATTTCGGAGATTAACAGCTTTCCTGGTTGCTGTATGGATTGCCGCATTATAGGCGCTATTAAAGCCAATCAAACTGAGCACGACGGCAGAACGTTACGCAACGACCGCTTTTTAGGCATCCCTGAAGTATCACATCTGTTTAAAGACATTCACTCTATTGAAGATTTGCCTGAAGGCACGATGAGTCAGTTAGAGAATTTTTTTCAGAATTACAATGAACAGGCCGGAAAAGTATTTGAACCTGTTGACCGCCTGAGTGCCGAAGATGCTTACCAATTAATAACGGATCAATACAGTTCAAATTAATCAGCCCAAATAATCGGGTGGATATAATTTCTGACCATACTTCTCTGCAATTTCCGCTATTTTTTGCATCTCATCAGGAGTAGGCTGCGCGGGTGGTAAAAATTCACCTGCCTGTACCGGTTTTCCAAGCAACCCGAACATTTCTTCCAAACCTGATGGCGTTACCATACATAATATATGCACTATGCTGTCGGTATTGTTTTTGAATTTATGAACAATGCCTCCTTTGGGGATGCTGATAAAAGAGCCTTGGCTTGCAATATAAGTTTGTGTTTGGGTAGTTACAGTAAGTTCACCTTCCATCACATAAAATGACTCTTGTATATCAGCATGTGCATGAGGGCCAGGACCGCCGTTTGGTGGAATTATCATATCAATAACAGCAAACTCTCCACCGGTTTCTTTGCCGGTGAGTACGAGGCGATAGGTGTCGCCCACCATTGATATATACTTACCTTGTTGCGGGCC
>CAXTCH010000013.1:0-18325 GCA_964241945.1 uncultured Mucilaginibacter sp. | reverse complement strand
GTCCAGCCCGCCCAATTCCTGCACGGCAGTAGCCACTAATCTTTGACAAAAGGCTTCATCACGTAAATCACCGGGAATGGCTACCGCTTTGCGGCCTTCTTTTCTGATCAGCTCAATTACCTCACGGGCATCCGGTTCTTCGGTAGGATAATAGTTGATGGCCACATCCGCACCTTCGCGGGCATAGGCAATAGCGGCTGCACGGCCCATGCCGGAATCACCGCCGGTAATCAGTGCTTTACGGCCCGCTAACCGGCCCGAGCCTTTATAGCTGGTTTCACCATGGTCAGGCCGCGGATTCATCTGGCTGGCCAGCCCCGGCCATGGCTGCGACTGGCTTTGAAACGGCGGTTTAGGATATTTAGTAGTGGGATCGACCAGCGGTGCAGCGGCAGATGCTGTTCGCGGTTCACCGTCAGCAGCCAGCGCCGGCGAAACGGCTACCCAAGCTAATGTTGCACCGATACCGCCAATTACCGTGCGGCGGTTAATTTTATCTTGCTCATTCATGGCAAATACTATTTCTTATGAGTGTTCAATTTTAATTTACAATTAAATAACTCCATCGAATGCAATTGGTTTTTCAAATAACTAAAAGAAAATTAAGCGAATACGCCCTCAAAACTTATAGTAGTAGACGAATACAATCAGTGACATCTCCGTAAAAATTAGTTCTGTATTATTAGCTATAATTAACACTCCAAACAGGAATAATTTAATTATTGCTATATAATATGTTAACCGGTTATTTATATTTACACCACCAACGGCTTACATATTTCATTTTACTTAATACCGCTACTTTAATTCGTTTAAAGGCTTATCAATACGTTTTGCTGAACTTGCTTTCCGCCCCCTGTTCGGAATAAAACCTAAGGCGTTTGCGTTTTTCCACAGACTTAACAACACTCAGGATCAAGAAACAAGTTCAGCAAAACGGTTGATAGCTTCTTATAAAGGGCTGGATTCTTAATCAAAACAGGCTTATAGTAACCCGGCTATTGTTATAAGCATTAAAGCTTTCTTCTGACTATAGCTCGCTTTGTTGGAAATTTTAACTTACTGCCGCTTCTTTAAGAAAAAACATCTACCTTCATCTGCATAACAGCCATAAAACCAAGGGCTGCTTCTTATTATAAATCCATCAGGCCATCTGCCCATGAAACGCAACCTATACATTGTAGCATTGATTATGCTCACCTTTTTCGTGATCTCTTTTCTGACCAACGTAGTAGGCCCGCTTATTCCTGATATTATTAAAGGCTTTTCACTCAGCTTAACGCTGGTAGCGCTGTTGCCTTTTGCTTTTTTTATTGCTTACGGCGTTACTTCCATTCCTACCGGTATACTGCTGGTAAAATACAAGGAAAAGAAAATCATGATTGCGGCTTTCGTGGTTGCTTTTCTGGGTTCGTTGTTATTGGCTTTAGTGCCTAATTATCTCACGGCAGTCATCTCCCTGTTTTTAATTGGATGTGGTATGGCCATGCTGCAGGTTGTTATTAATCCGCTGCTGCGTACCTCGGGCGGCGAAGAACATTATGCTTTTAATTCGGTGCTGGCACAGTTAATATTTGGTTTAGCCTCGTTTATCAGCCCCTTGGTATATTCCTACATCGTTACCAATTTAAAAGGCAATGGTGCCCTGGCTTCCCTGCACTCGCTGGTACCGGCCAACTTACCCTGGATATCACTTTACTGGTTGTTTGCGGTAATTTGCTTGTTGATGATGGTGGTCATCGGCCTCTCCCGATTCCCGGTGGTAGAGCTAAAAGCCGACGAAGAAGTTGGCCCCATACGTACCCATGTCATGCTGTTTAAAAAACCGGTGGTCGTTTTATTCTTTATCGCCATGATTTGCTATGTGGGCACCGAGCAGGGTATTGCCAACTGGATATCGCAGTTTCTACAAACCTACCATGGTTACAACCCGCAAACCACCGGGGCCGACACCGTAGCTTACTTTTGGGGGTTAATGACTGCCGGCGGCGTAGTTGGCCTGTTTTTACTTAAGGTGATGGACAGCCGCAAGGTATTGGTTGGCTTCACGTTGCTGGCTTTAATAAGCCTGAGCTGTGCCTTATTCGGCCCGGCAAAAGTTTCACTGATTGCTTTTCCGCTGGTAGGCTTTTTTGCCTCGGTGATGTACCCGATTATATTTTCACTGGCGTTGAATTCGGTAAATGAGCACCATGGCTCGTTTGCCGGCATTATTGTTACCGGCATTATTGGCGGGGCTATTGTGCCGCTGATTATCGGCTGGCTGGGCGACCACCTGGGCTTGCGTACCGGGATGTTGTTTTTGTACCTCACCATGGGTTACATATTGAGTATTGGCTTCTGGGCACGCCCGCTGATTACTAATAAAACCATCGACCTGAAGAAGCAGGCCGCACATGAATAGCTTTTCATTTTACATTGTAAATCTGCCCTATTGCGGTTTTATCCGCTATAAATACCAATACCTGTTATGAAAAAATTCTTTCTTAGCCTGCTCCTTCCCTTTTACCTTGCGCAATCTTATGCACAAACCCGGAGTGAGAATTTTCAGCTGATTTTGAAGGATGGATGGAAAATGCAATCCGCCCTTACCGATGCCTCTGCGGCCAACGCAATTGCCAAAGAAAATTTCAATACCCAAAGCTGGTACAGCGTTAAGGTACCCACCACGCTGATTGGCGGTTTACTGGCCAACCATGCTTATAATTTTGATCCTTTTCTTGGCAAAAACCTGGAGCGGCTAAATGACAAACGGTTCGACTATCCCTGGTGGTTCAGGCGGGAGTTTACCCTACCGCCCTCAGAAAACGGCAAGCAGGTGGTGTTGAGTTTGCATGGCATTAACTACAAAGCCAACGTATGGCTAAACGGAATCAAGATAGCCGACTCTGTACGTGTAAAAGGCCCTTACCGGATCATTGAACTGGAAGTAACCCAGCATATCAACTATACCGGCAATAACGTGCTGGCCATAGAAGTGCTGCGCCCTTTTACTCCCAATAAAGATGACGGTGACTTAGCGATTGACTATGCCGACTGGATACATTATCCGCCCGATTATAACGGCGGCATTGTTAACGATGTAAAAATTAAAACCTATCGTCAGGTGGGCGTAGCTTTTCCGCTGGTAACTACATGGTTTGATTTGTCGTCATTAAAAGTGGCACACCTTGCGGTGGATGCCAGGGTAACCAACTACACAGATATGGCCACCGATGCTACCATCAAAGTACGCATTAACCAGGATATTACGGTGGAAAAGAAAGTGCATTTAGCTCCCCGCGAAGTAACTGATGTGACCTTCTCCCCGATGGATTATACGCAACTTAACATCAAAGACCCATTAATTTGGTGGCCTTGGCAATATGGCAAACCAAACCTCAACCGCATTGAGGTCTCAGCCATGGCAGGCAACGATTTAAGCAATACGGTAGCCGAAAACTTTGGTATACGGGAGTTCACCACCAAAATGCTGGATAACCAGTCGCGGCAGTTTATTATAAACGGTAAACCTATTATGATACGCGGCGCGGCCTGGTCGCCGGATATTTTTCAGCGCCGTTCGGCCGAGCGTCAGGAGCAGGAAATCAAGCTGGTGCGTGATATGAACATGAACATCGTCCGCTCGGAAGGTAAAATGGAGGATGATAATTTCTATGACCTGTGCGATAAATACGGCCTGCTGGTAATGAATGGCTGGATGTGCTGCGGTACCTGGCAACACCCCGAGCACTGGGATGCAGCCGAGCGTAAAGTAGCCATGGCTTCAGACAGTAGCGTAATGTACTGGCTGAGAAATAAAGCCAGCCTGATGGTATGGCTCAACGGCAGTGACATGCCGCCTACTGATACCAGCGTAGAGCGCGGTTATCTGAACATTGAAAAGACCTTAAAATGGCCCAATCCGGTTTTAGCCACAGCCAACGAAAGCCGCTCAAAAGTATCGGGCTACAGCGGGGTTAAAATGGCAGGGCCTTATGAGTGGGTGCCGCCCGTTTACTGGGAAACCGATACCAACCGGAAATTTGGCGGTACCTGGAGCTTCGCAACCGAAATATCGCCGGGCCCGTCCATACCGCCTTATGAAAGCCTGATTAAGTTTATACCGAAGGATTCATTATCCAGCACCTCGGCCGACTGGTTATACCATTGCGGTACCATGAGTTTTGGCAACACCAAAATTTTCAATACCGCACTCAGCGGAAGGTATGGCGCTTCCAATTCCATCAAGAATTATGTGGCCAAAGCACAGGCACAAAATTACGAGGCGCACCGCGCCATGATGGAAGCTTATGGTTTAAATAAATATCATACGGCCACCGGCGTGGTGCAGTGGATGCTCAGTAATCCATGGCCCAGCCTGATCTGGCATACGTATGATTACTATTTATATCCGGCCGGTACCTATTTCGGCATGAAAAAGTCGATGGAGCCTTTGCATGTGCTGTATTCGTATCCATCAAATGAAGTGGCTATTATCAACTCACTGCTTACTGAATATGCGGGCTTAACTGTAAAAGCTGAGGTTTATAATACGGATGGCGCTTTAAAATATACGCACACCTTAACCACCGGCATTGGCCCCGATGCTTCAAAAAGATGCTTTTCGCTGCCTGCTATTGCGGGTTTATCGGATGCGTATTTTTTGCGTTTGCAATTAACTGACGGGGCAGGAAAAGTACATAGTATCAACTGGTACTGGCTTTCCAAAAAACCGGATGTACTGAACTGGAAAAAGTCGACCTGGTATTATACGCCCGAATCATCGTATACCGATTATACAGCTTTACAACGTCTGCCCAAAACTCAATTAAAAGCGGAGTATAAAAAATTACCACAGACCGATAGTGCCAATTATACGGTAACCATCACAAATACGGGCAAAGCAGTAGCCTTCTTTGTCCACCTGCGGGCGTTAAACGGCAAGGCGGGTGATGATATTTTACCGCTTATTTTCAGCGACAATTATATTTCACTGGCGCCGGGTGAAACCCGCACTTTAAAGTGCAGCTACCGGCCCAAGGATGCCAAAACAGAACAACCTTATTTTCTGATCTCTGCCTGGAATACCAATGCAGCGGGCAATAGCAGCAAAGAGAATGTAGGCTTTGAAAACGGGCTTCCGCAGTAGTACTGGTTAAACAGGCCGTAATGATATGTTCTTAACAGAAGCCTGTATACTTAATGATTAACACGGCATACAATTTATTTGTATGCCGTGCTGTTATAGGAGTAGTGCAATTTCGCTTTAAACTTATGCGCCGGCAATTCGCAGGGTTTATAATGAGTACACTCGTTAACTAATAAACAATTACCGGTTATACCGCCCTTCCAGTCGGCATAAATTATTGACTTAATTGCATTAACCGGGAATAAATTTCTATCATAGCGCCCTGGTCAATCAGGCGTTTGGCGGGCTTTGGGCCTACCAGGTTATCCGCCGTCCGTTCAGTATTCCATATCTGGTTGCCATCCTGAATGTAAAAATCAATCCAGTTTTTGTTATGGTCGACTTCATAAAGCGCCTGGTACCCTCTAAACATTACAGCATTGAACCAATACTCGCCGTTAGGCAACCGGCCATTAACAAAAAAATGTTCGCGGCCGGCTTTCGCTATGCGCTGTGCTTCGGCCAGGTACCTTTTGTCTTTCAGAATATCGTACAGTAACACATTGGATTGCAGCATTGTCCCGGTATTATACGTGTACAACGCCCTTGCAATGTTAAGACCCGGAATTTTAACGTTGTCATAAAACAACCCCTCCGGCGACTGCAAGCGCTGGTTGGTCCATTTATAAATATCCATGGCGTATTTCAGGTCTTCGGGCCGGTGATTAATTTTGTACAATTGTAGAGCAACCAGTATGGCCGGCCCGTTGGAGCAGGTGTTTTTGGTTTGCTTGTCTCCCTCCTTCCAGTACACGCCTCCGCCGGTTACGGTATCCGTACCGCTTTGAATAAAGCGGTAAATCATTTGTGCATCTTCCAGATATTTTTTCTGATGGGTACGGTTATAAGCATCCAAATCAGTGATGGCTATCCATTCGTTATCATCATAAAAACGACTGCTCAAACGCTCTTTTGTGGGATAATCCTGATAAGCCGGCACAGGCGACGCATTGCTGTAATATTGATTAATGGCCCTTTCAACCGGCGACAAATAGCTGTTGCTATGCTCGGCGGCTTCAGCTTCATTGGCCCCTTGCAGCAGCGCCGTGAGCGGCCATAGCCACGAATGCTTATTTTCATTTTTGGCGCTGTCGGTAGTTTCATAATACAGGCCGCCTTTGGTGTCCCGTAACTTTGCATCAATAGCCGTTTGCAAAGCGGTAATACGGCTTTTATAATCAGCAGCGCTTTGTGCATTTACATGTATTTGCGTCAGCAGCGCTGCTGCTGTTATGATTACACCTTTAAATTTCATGTGCTCAATGTTTATTTATTGGGTAGATTAAAGCATACTACCATCGCCTTACCACTTAAATTATACCGCCAGCAATTGAGGCTTGGTTTGATACGTTTCCCACAGCAGTTCACCGAAAAGCGTATTTGCCCAGGCAAACCACTTGCGGGTAAAGTTTTTAGGATCGTCTTTATTAAACGATTCATGCATAAAGCCGGTACCGGCATGCGTCTTTTTCAGGGTATCAATGCAGTATTTTATTTCATTGTCATCGTTACTGGTCAAAGCACGTATAATGATGCCCAGCGGCCAAATCATGTCTTTACCCACGTGCGGCCCGCCAATACCTTCGCCTGCCGAACCTTTGAAGAAAAAGGGATTATTTAAGGAAAGCAGTATTTTACGGGTATTCTGATACACCGGATCGTCTTTACGCACAGCATTCAGGTAAGGTAAGCTTAAAAGGCTGGGCACGTTGGCATCATCCATCAGGTTATAGCTGCCATAGCCATTTACTTCATAGGCATAAATTTTCCCATAATCCGGATGATCGATCACTGCATATTTTTGCAATGCCTGGTTTACCTCGCCCGACAAGTCATTCAGCTCGGCGGCTAATGTGTTATCTTTACTGATTTGCTTTACCATTTCAGCCGCCTGCGCTAAACTCACCACGGCAAAAAAGTTGGAGGGCACTAAATAAGAGTAAATGGTGGCGTCATCGCTCGGGCGGAAGGCAGAGCAAATCAGGCCTATCGGTTTCACCGGATAGCCGAATCCATTCATGGGTAAAGTATCGGTAGCAAAAGCGGTAGTGCGCTGAAATGAATACGGACCCTGACTATCTTTGCGCTGCTGCTCTTTAAAGGTTTTCAGAATCAGTGCTACGGCTTGTTTCCAGCGGTCGTTGAAGGGGCTGGTATCGCCGGTTAACTGCCAGTAGCGGTAAGCCAGGCGGATGGGATAACACAACGAATCAATTTCCCATTTACGCTCGTGTACACCGGGGTGCATCCGGGTATGATCATGTGCCCATTCGCTCACCTTGTTCGGGTCGTTGTAAAAAGCATTGGCATAAGGATCCCGTAGAATACAGGTAGCCTGATGATTAATTACACCGGCTATCAGTTGCTGCAGTGGCTTATCCTTCTGTATCAGGTTTAAATACGGCCACACCTGCGCACTGCTGTCGCGCAGCCACATGGCATCAATATCACCGGTGATGACATAGGTATCGGGCCTGCCTTCTTTTACTGCATAAGTTACCGTGGTATCGAGCGTATTAGGAAAGCAGTTGTTAAACAGCCAAGCCAGTTCGCGGTCTTTCACTTTTGCGTTAAATTCGGTGATGGCGCTTTCAACAGATTTGCTGCTGAACCGTCGTTGCGCAAGCGGCACACGTACTACCGGAAAAGTTGTAGTTTGCTGACTATAGGCCGGAACCTTACTGAGCATTATACCTGCACTCAGGGCTGCCGAACTGCTGATAAATTTACGCCTGTTCATTCGTAGCTGATTTAAGTTTATATTATTTTACCGGCTCAAGTTACGCTTTCGTATGATAATTATTGAATTTTGCCTTCAGCCTTCAACGCTGCTGCAGCTTCCATCATCATTACAGCGCTTAACTGGGTGGTAAGGTCGGTGCTGCCCGTCGGCTTTTGTGTCCAGTCGGGGCCGGCCATATAGGATGGTTTGGCCACCCCTACTGTATACAGGTACTGTGCATTGGTTTGCAGAAAAGTAAGGTATTTAGCGCGGCTGCCGCCATCTAAATCAGGCTGCTCTATCAGTAAGGTAAGATATCTTACCATGATGCCCTTAAACAAGCCGCCGTCGCCCTGGCCTTCGCTTTTGAATAAGCCGCTGGCCGTAATATGAGGATCAGCTATGGCGTTGGTAGCGGTATGCACCGCATCAGCCAGATAGGTTGGATCTTTGGTAATTTTATATAACTCTACGGCAGCGCCCACAAATAACCCCTGGTTATAGGTGTATACGTTTTTATCTACCGCGCCTGAGCCATTGCTGTTGATACCATCCCAAACCACCCCGGTTGAAGGGTCGACCAATGTGGCCTTCATCCATGAATACAAGCTTTTGGCTAATGTCAAATCGGCTGTATTGCTTTGCAGTTCATACAACCGGCTGGCTAAAATAGCAGCAGTTGCCGTAGCCGGAATATTTTTGTAGTTCAATTGCTCTTTTCGCCAGGCAATACCACCACCCTCGTTATTGTTGAAGCCCGTTTTAATGTCGGTGTATAAAATCTGAGTGGCGTTCAGGTACTCAGCGTCGTTGGTAACGGTGTAAGCCCTTAAAAATGCATTGGCCATCCAGCCCATATCATCATAATAATCATTAGGATAAGCGCCGCCGTTGGTTGCTTTAACCCCGGTTAATACCGCCTTCATACGCTGGGTATACACGCTGTTTTTGGTACGCAGGTAAGCATCCGTCAGTACGTCCAGCATGTGGGCCTGGGGCCAGTAATTAAAGGTAATGTTGCCTGCGTTATTCTGAATAAAATAATTGCCGTTAGCAGAGATAAAAGTAGTATACGTTTTGCTTTGCATGGAATCGGCCAGCACCGTATAATTATAAGAAACAGGTTTCACCGTAGTGGTATCCGTGCCCCCCGAGGGTGCGGGCGAACTTCCTTTTTTTGAGCAGGCGCTTATACCGGCCATAACTAACATCACACATCCGGCCGCAAGGCAATTCATAAATTTCGTTTTCATAACGTAGGGTATAACAGTTAAAGTAATGGGCTGCCGCCATAAGCAGCAACCCATTGGTCATTTACTTAATTGTGATGGTATTGGTATAGTTCGGTACAGAAGGGCTGAAGTTCACATTGATGTTACAGTTCTTATTATTAGTGGCCGGAAGCAATTTGAAGCAATAATCAAACTGCGAATTGTTTACCGGAAGCATATACCAATAAGACGGATCGGTGCTGGCGCTTGGGTCAGGGTTATCTGAATTTTTGCTGCCATACCACTCCAACGACTGATTACCGGCCGCATTTTTCACCGTAAACTGGTACTTGTAACGGCTATCCAAACCATAAGATTCCTGCGGAATAACAATCAATGTATTGTCCAATTCCCACTGGCTGTTGCCGATATAAGGTAAGGTAAACCAGATTTTACCATCCGGCGCCGACCAATAACCTACCGAAACAATCTGTGTTAAGGTAGCCGATGCGGTGCTCAAATCTACCGAGATACGGTATACGGCTTTGCTGCCTGATACGGTGGTGCTTCCGCCGGCCTGTACATTGCTGCCGCTTTGTATAGAATAAATGGTAGGCGTTCCGGTCTTTTTGTCTATAAGGGTGTAAGTACCTGCCTGCAGTGAGGTATAAAGCTCGAAAGTACCGCCGCCTGTGTTTTTAAATTTAATGGCTTTGCCGGCATTATCGCCCTGCTCGGTAGCTGTACCGGTTAAGTATAATGAATCGGGCAGATTTACGAAACCTGCCGGGCGGGTAAGCTCCAGGGTATGGCTGGTTGAGCTTACCTGATTGTTGGCTACTTTTGACACGATAACTGTCCACTTCAATGTCCCGGTACTTGAAGCAGCAATACCTGCCGCAGCGGCCACACTATTCAGCGTTTTTTGCGAAATAGTAGCCTGCGTTTGTACGCCGGACCCATCGGCCAGCACTTTATAAACGGGTTTGCTGAAATCGCCGGATGATTTATCAAAAGCTACTTCATACAACACTAAATCTTTGGTGGAACTGGCTGCCCATTTGAACACCACAGCTGTATCTGACTTAGGTTGTAAGCTATATTTAGCCTGATCGGCGGGTGCATTAAGAGTTGTAACGGGCACCACGCTGGTATCCAGCGTATGCACGTCTTTTTTGCAAGAGCTAAGCGCTATTATGGCCAACATCACCATAAAGCTTACTTTTATGAAATTTTTCATTGCTGTTCTTTAAGGGATAAGGAATTAATAACCTAGATTTTGAGTCAGCTGGCTGTCTTTGCTGAGATCATTAGCAGGGATAGGCCACAAATAATTCTTTGATGCATCAAAATGGCGCTGCTGCACACGGATGTAACCATTATCAACAGTAGCATCGCCGCTGAATTTAGCGCCATGCGCATAACCATTGAGCACCACTTCCGACAGCTTCCAGCGGTTGATGTCTTCGGTGCGGATGCCTTCCATGGCCAATTCCACCCGGCGCTCTCTTCTGATGATATTCGTCATATCCGCATTGCCCGGATAGTTCAGGGCATTGGCATCGGTAAAGCCGGCGCGCTGGCGCAGCGGCATAATAGTTTTATTCCAAACGGAAGCATTCATCTGCCCCAGGCTGTTTTCAGCTTCCGCATAATCCAGCAATACCTCTGCCCAGCGAATAAGGTGCAGATTTAAGCCTGACGCCAGACCGTTGAGGTGGTTGGGGTCAAAGTATTTTCTCCAGTAATATCCCGAGGCAGATACCGACTGGGTAGCAGGTTTGTATTCGTTCAAGCGGTGACTATCCGGATCGGTTCCGGGCTTGATATAAATAATCTGAGTAGACCCATCTGGATTCAGCCATTTATACTGGTCATACACAATCGTAGCGGTAAGCCGCGGATCGCGATTGACATAAGGGGTATTTTCGTTATAACCGGAACCTGCATCAGTGATAGGCTTGCCATTCAGCATAATATAATCATTCACTAACTCTTGTGTGGGCGCCAGGTTATTATCACGGGCGCCGGCTGATATGGGTGCAAAATCGTAATAATCGCTCCAGGTTCTGCTGGTGGTACCTTCCTGGTATTGCAAGGCCAGCATGGTTTCAGTGTTGGTTTTGTTTACTGTTGCATCACTGAATAAACTGCCATAGTTACTCGCCAATGCGTAGTTGCCGTAAGTACCCTGATTGTTCATCAGCTTCTCGCAAATGGTAACCACATCACTCATGCGGTTGCCCTGGTAAAGCAACACACGGGCTTCGAGCGCTAAGGCAGCCCCGTTGGTGATACGGCCATTATCAGCAGCTGAGTACTGATCTTTTGAGGGTAAAGCCGCAGCACAGGCTTCCAGTTCACTGGTGATAAAGCTTAATAAGGTAGCTTTACTTGCCCGTGCCTCAGTTTTAGCCTGATCAGGAGTAATTACGCTGGTAATCAATGGTACATCGCCCCAATGCGTCATGAGGTAATAATAATGGAATGCCCGGATAAAGCGTACTTCGGCTTTCATACGTGCAATTACATCAGCACCTAAAGTTTTATTCTGGTCTACATTAGCTAAAAACAGGTTACAGGAGTAAATGCCTGAATAATGAAAGCTCCAGTCATTCTGAAATTTATCTAAAGCCGAGTTATAAGAACCTGCCGCAACGGCCGTTACGTTACCTGTTGAGCTGCCCCCCGGTGCATAGGCATTGTCAGACATGGCATCATTATAAAAGTACATGCCTGAGTTGTACGTACCGCTGTAATCTGTATTAAGCTGGTTATTTACGTTAACGCTGGTGGTCCAAAAGTTTAATTCAGAAAACTTATTGGTGGGTGCCAGATCGAGTTTTTTACAACTGCTGCCTGCAGTGGCTGCCAGTGTTAAAAAGAGTATATGTTTAAAATATTTCATTTCGCTCTGTTTTTCGGTAATTAAAAGGTGACATCAATACCAGCTCCGTAGAAAATAGGCAGCGGGTAAGAACGGCCGCTGTTAGAGCTTGCATTAATGGGTACATTGTTATTGAACTCCGAATTTTCCGGATCGATGAATTTCAGTTTGGTTAATGTGTACAGGTTCTGACCAATCAACGATACCCGGAGCTTTTGTATACCTGCTCTTTTAGTCAGAGCAACGGGCAAGGTGTAACCGATGTTCAGGTTTTTTAACCGCGCGTAAGCGGCATTAAACTTGTAAATGTCAGAACCATCGCGCCAGTTGTTGGTGTTGGAATCAGATCCGATGGCGGCCAAACGCGGATATGCAGCGCCGGGATTAGAAGGCGTCCAGAAATCGGTTTGGTTTTCGAATAGGGTTTGACCATAGTTATAGTGGAAAGGCTCTACCTCCTCGCCGCGAATAAACTCGGTACGCTTACCTACACCCTGAATAAAGACGGACAGGTCGAATCCTTTAACTGCCAGACGGTAAGTAAAGCCAAAAGTATACTGCGGGAACGGATTGCCCAGCGGCACCATATCTTTTTGATCGATTATGCCGTCTTTATTTTGGTCAACGTATTTCAAATCGCCGGGGGCCAGGCTCAGGCCGTTTGGCTTAGCAGAGGTATTAACTTCCGCCTGGGTTTGAAATATACCGGCAACCTTATAACCATAGTACTGAGTAATAGGCTGACCTACCTGGCGCAGCAGTGAATACTCGCCTAAGTTTTGAATTTGCTGATTAGAGTTATAGCTGTAGGCTAATAGCTTATTACTATTGTTTGCTATATTAAAGCTGAAGCTTTGGCTTACAGCATGGCTCTTCAGGTTATAGGTTAATGCAAACTCCCAGCCCTTGTTGCCCACTTTTGAGATGTTATAGTCGGGTAAATTAGCGCCGAACAATAAAGGCACATCACTACGCCCGGCCAGAATATTGCTGGTGGTTTTGTTAAAATAGTCAAATGAAGCAACCAGTTTGTTATTTAAGAAGCCTGCATCTACGCCAATGTTTAAGGTAGCCGCTCTCTCCCAGGTTAAGCTGGGGTTGCCCAAGGTAAAGCTGGTGCCGCTTACCGGAACATTGTTAAAAGCATAAGCGTTATTAAAAGGCGTAAATTGCGACTGATACTGGTACGCATTTACGTTTTGATTACCTAATATACCATAAGATGCGCGGAATTTCAAGGTATTAACTACCTGGGCTACCGGCTTCATAAAATCTTCTTCAGAAGCTACCCATGAACCTGCTACCGAAGGGAAGAAGGCGCTCCGGTGCCCGGTTGCAAATTTAGAAGACGCATCCTGCCTGAAATTTCCTTCCAGAAAATAGCGTTCTTTGTAGGCATAATTTACACGCCCGAAAATAGAGTACAAGCTGGTTTCAACCGTGTTACTGATGGTATTGTAGGAGTTATTAGGGTCGAGGGTGGTACCTGTGGTGGGCGTACCCAGTTGCGGATCGGTATACAACTGCTGTACCTGGCTTGCCTTTGAGGTGTAAGATTCATTTGAAACACCTACAAGCACTTTAAACCGGTGATCTTTTATCTGCTTGTTGTATTCAGCTAAAAATTGCGGAGTTAAAAAGATATTGTTCAGGTTATTATTAAACACAGCAGCGTCAGTATTAGAAGTGCCTGAAGGGTAATCGTACACCTGTATCCGTCTGATAAAGGTACCTGCATCCGTAAGCGTTGCACCCATAATACCCGTCAACTTGATGTCTTTGGTGATGTTAAACTGTGCATTTAATGAACCAAAAAACTCATCGCCTGTACTTAAGCTGTATCCGCCGTTTCTTACCGTGTTCAGCACGTTAAACTCCGAGGCTACTGCATTGGTAAGGTAACGTCCCTGTGCATCCTGCCAGCTGTAGTTGTAGGGTACGCGGTCGGCATCAGCAAAAATATTATTGTCACCTGCGGTATTATATTTACTTTCATTCCGGTCATAACTTAATATCAGGTTTACTTTAAGTTTGCCAATAACCGAAGTTTGGTTCATTCGCAAATTGTATTTCTTATACCCGTAATCGTTACCCGATCCGCCGTTACCTGCTATATTGCTCAACTGATTTTGGTAACCGCCCGAAAAGAAATAAGAGTTGGTAGCGCCACCACCGCTTACCGATACATTTTCAGATACTAACGGGGCATTATGTAATACATGCTGTACATCCCAGGTGCCATTGCCTTGCGCCTGTAACTGGGCAATCTGATCGGGAGTGCATGCCGGCGGCAAACCTGAGTTTACCAGCGACTCGTTTTTGTAATAAGCGTTGTCCCAGGCATTTACCTTTTTCAGTAATACATCGGGATGCTGTACGCCATAAGCACTGTTGAAGGTAATGGTAGGCTTTTGGTTTAAGCTGCCACTTTTGGTAGTTACCAAAATCACACCGTTGGCAGCCCGCGAACCGTATATGGCTGCTGTACCTGCATCTTTTAACACCGATACACTGGCAATATCATTCGGGTTTAAAGTGGCAATATTGCCGCCAATAATTCCGTCAATTACAATAAGCGGCGTATTATCGCCGGTAGTGCTCAGGCCGCGTATATTGATGTTTATGCCGCTGCCCGGATCCAAACTGGTTTGCTGGATGATTAGGTTGGGCGATTCGCCCTGCAAAGCCTGAACCGGATTCAGCACCGGTTTATTCGCTATGTCTTCGGCTTTAATTTGGTTCACTGCACCGGTTAAACTAATGCGGCTCTGGGTACCGTAACCCACCACCACTACTTCGTTTAACGTAGTTTTATTCTCATGCAATTTGATGTTGAATGATGCACTACTGCCTGCCTGAACTTCCTGAGTGGTGAAACCCACAAAGCTGAATTGCAGCACCGCATTGTTATCGGCTACCGAAATGCTGAAATGCCCGTTCTGATCTGTCACCACCGCATTTGTGGTCCCTTTTTCTCTTACTGTTACCCCTGGTAAAGCTTCGTTCAGGGTGTCGGTTACCCGGCCGGTAATGGTTTGAATGTGCTCCGCTATTCTGACCGGCTTATCTGCCTTCTTGGTAATTAAAATGGTAGTATTCTCAATGGAATAGGTAAGCGGCTGCCTGCTGAAACAGATGTCCAGCGCTTCTTTTAAAGAGGCGCCTTTTAAGTTCAGGGTGACAGGCCTGGCCAGTTTAAGGTCTTTTGCCTTGTACAGAATGTCATAGTTGGTTTGTGCCCGAATCTGATCGAACACCTCCTTCATGCTGGCTTGTTTAACATTCAGAGTTACTTCTTGAGCATACGTTGCTGCAGATACCTGCAGTGCGGTAACTGTAAGCAAAATAAAAACCAGTTTCATGATAAGCAATGGTTTGTAAAGGCCGCAAGGTTGCTTGCCGCTGATAAAAGCAGTAAAAATTTTATACATTTGAGTGTTAGGTTAATAAATAATTGGTTGTATTTGCTGCAATTCAAAATAGATTACCTGACTGTAGCTTCGAGCTGACAACCAGGGGTGGTGCGAACACCTCTGGTTACTTTTTTTTCAGATAATCGCTTAAGTAGTTTTTACTTCATCACGATTATCCTCCTTTCTGAAATCTTGAAACGGATTTCCCCTATTTTTTCTAAATAATGCAATAAGTCGGTAATACTTTTTGAGCGGTGAAAGGTGCCGCCAAACTTTTGATCATCAAAAGAACCCTGGTACTGTACATCTACATCATACCAGCGCGATACTTTTTTCATGATGCCGCTGATGTCGTCATCATCAAAAATAAAATAGCCGTTCTTCCAGGCCATCACCTCATCCAGCTTAGCTTTTGATACCACAATATCATTTGCCGCGTTATTTACACGTGCCTGCTGACCAGGCTGCAAAAGTGAGAGCGTATTGTTTTTCTTTACCTGTACAGCGCCCTCCAGCAGGGTAGTGGTAACCGCGTCATCATCGCCATAAGCCGAAATATTGAAATGCGTACCCAGTACCCGCACCTGCACTTTATTCATGCTTACATAAAAGGGCTGGTGCGCGTTCTTAGCTACTTCAAAGTATGCTTCACCGGTAAGTTTCACCCTTCTCTCTTTTCCGGTAAACGCAGTAGGATAGCTGAGAGAGGAAGCTGCATTGAGCCATACTTTGGTACCATCGGGCAGCACCACCTGGTATTCGCCGCCTTTAGGCGTAGTTAACGTATTGTATTGCATACCGGCTGCCGTTGCCGGCGCAGCATTTGGGGCATTGTATACAATTTGCCCTTTACCTGTTTTTAGTACGCTGTAGCCGGCTGTTTTAGCTAATAGTCCGTCTTTGGCATCTTCCAGTAAAATTACCTGCCCGTTGCTGGTGGTAAGGGTAGCTTTCTCGCTGCCGGGTACTATAACCGCCGAACGCCGGATTACCGCATAGCTTCCGGCATCACTGGTATGACTGAGTTTGCGGCTAAACATAATCCCCAGGGCGGTACAAAACACCAATACTGCTGCGGCCACGCGAAACCAGGACCTTTGATAAAATTTTATGATTTTTTTATGAACTTTTGCCGATTCCGCATGAATGCCGGTGAAGCGCGGATCAGCAGTGATGCGGTTAAAAATTTGCTGCGATTGCTGGGGCGTAAACTCCGGCCCTTCCTCCAGGTTCAGCATGTCTTCAGCTATTAAACGAGCAGCTTCTTCGGGATCTGTATTTTTCAGGTAATCCAATAATTCCACGCAATCGGCACGACTGATGGTATTATTAAAATACTGCTGCAATAAGCGTTTCAGCTTTGCTTCGTTCATCTTCTGTTGGTTTATAATGAGCCGGGGAAGGCTGGTTTATATTAACAGAACACGGAAAAGCAAAGGCAGGACTAGCGGCGAATGAAATTTTTTTATAAAAAAAAGTACAGCAGCACTAAGCCGGCGTATTCGGAATATTTAAGGTTAGCTTTCAGATTTTTTAAAGCTTCTACCATATGATTTTTTACGGTATTGGGCGAAATATGCAGCTGGTCGGCAATTTCCTTATGCGACAATCCTTCCACACGGCTCAGCTTAAAAATCAGCTGCTGCTGGCGGGGAAGTTTTTCAATAATTTTTTCGGTGAAGCGTTCTAAATCATGCGCCATTATTTCTTCTTCGGTTTGGTTGTGGCTATCCATGCTTTGCAGCAATAGGTGCTCAACCACATCGGCTGATTTGCAGGCTTGCCTCAGCACGTTTAATGAAAGGCGCTTGGCAATTACAAAAAGGTACAACCAAAGATTACCCTCAGGATGCAGTTTGTCGCGGCTCAGCCATAAATTAATGAAAGTTTCCTGCACAATTTCTTCGCTTTGCGCTGCATCTTTCAGAAACCTGAAGGCCAGGCGGTAAACCTTTGAACTGTATAAATCATACACAGCAGTGAATACCGACTCATCGCCGGCCACCAGTTGCTGCACGTTAATATGATCAATACCCTTGCTAATCACTTGCCCGAAAAATTTATAAGTGGTTGGGTAAATGTAGCAAGTAATACGATTTATCGCAAATAATCAAAATTAATCTGTTACGGCTATTACAACATATAATTGCTGCTGAAGAGAAGTGGTTACCCTTTTAACTCAGCGCCCGGTCCAGATGCACATAGCCGCCATCTACATATAAAATTTGCCCCGTGGTATGGCTTGAGCGGTCGGATAACAGAAATATAGCCGTGCCGGCAATTTCCTCTACTGTCGTCATCCGGTTTTCCAGCGGAATTTTGGCCGTTATTTCCTGTACCTTCTTTTCGGGCTCGGGTAAAGAGGATATCCAGTTTTCATAAAGCGGCGTCCAGCATTCGGCAACTGCAATGGCATTTACCCGGATGCCGTATTTCAGCAGTTCTACCGCCCACTCGCGTGTAAGCGCATTACGCCCGCCGTTGGCCGCTGCATAGGCAGAGGTATTGCCCTGTCCGGTGTCAGCTACTTTTGAAGTAATATTTAATACCACTCCCTTCGACTGCTTCAAGGCCGGCAGTGCATAATGCACCATCAGGTAATAATGAATCAGGTTGTTGTGCAGGGAAGTGATGAATTTTTTATAATTGCCGCTTTCGAGCCCTACCCCGTCATTGGCCCCGGCGTTGTTAATTATGCCATGCAAAACAGGGTATTTCGCAAGAATGGTTTCCATAGCCTGCTTACAGGCTACGGGGTCCGACAATTCCGCAGTGACAAAAAATGGCTGTGTTCCGGTCGCTTCAAATATTTGCTGTGCAGCGGTAGTGTTGTCGGCCTCACTCCTGCCTACAATTACAGGAATAGCACCCTCGGCTGCCAGTGCATGGGCAATGCCTGCCCCTATGCCTTTAGCGCCGCCG